>DASPRX010000267.1:0-8978 GCA_035624235.1 Burkholderiales bacterium
GAGGTGGCGGGCTCCTGGAAGATCATCGACACGCGCCGGCCGCGCACCGCGCGCATCGCCGCCTCGGGCAGGCCCAACAGGTCGCGCCCGTCCAGCAGCACGCGCCCGCCCGAGATCTTCGCCGCCTCCGGCAGCAGGCGCATGATGGAGAGCGCGGTCATCGACTTGCCGCAGCCCGACTCGCCCACCAGCGCGAGGCACTCGCCCCTCCTCAGCTCCAGGTCGACGCCGTCGATGCAGTGCGTCGGCCCGTGCGGCGAGTCGATCCGCGTGCGCAGGCCTTCGACCGAGAGCAGGGTCTCGCTCATGACGCGCGCCCCCGCGGATCGAAGCCGTCGCGCACCGCGTCGGCGAACAGGTTGGCCGCCAGCACCAGCACGAACATGAAGCAGAACGCCGCGGCGAGCGACCACCAGACCATCGGCTCGCGCGCCATCTCCAGGCGCGCGGCGTTGATCATCGTGCCGAAGCTGGTGGTCGAGGGGTCGACCCCGACGCCGACGTAGGACAGCACCGCCTCGGCGAGCACCAGGCTGGAAAAGTCCATCACCACCGAGATGATCACGATGTGCGCCACGTTCGGCACCAGGTGATGCAGTACGACGCGCCGGTGCGCGACGCCGAAGGCGTGCGCGGCCTGCACGAACTCGAGCTCCGAGAGCTTGAGCGCCTCGCCGCGCAGCAGGCGCGCCATCCCCGTCCAGCTGGTGAAGCCGAGGATGGCGCACAGGAACAGGAGCCGCAGGTCGGCGCGCTGCGCCGTGGTGGGAAAGAGCGCCGCGTGGCTGTCGATGTACACCTGCATCATCAGCACCGCCGCCGCGATCAGCAGCACGCCCGGGATCGAGTGGATGGTGGTATAGACGTACTGGATAGCGTCGTCCACCCAGCCCTTGAAGTAGCCGGCCATGACGCCCAGCCCGAGTCCGAGCGGCAGCAGCACGAGGGTCGTCAGGGTGCCGATGATCAGGCTGGTGCGGATCGACTTGAGCGTCTGGTAGAAGACGTCCTGCCCGACCTTGTCGGTGCCGAGCACGTGGTACCAGTTCGACAGCGCGAGCAGCGGCGCCATCACCGCCAGCACCGCGCCGAGGGTCGCCCACGCGACGCCCCAGCGCACCGCGGGGTAGCGCCGCACGAGCGGCCGGCAGGCGAAGCCCGCCGCGCCCCACAGTGCCGCGGCTCCGAGCAGCGCCAGGAGTACGCGCCAGGCGACGTCCGCACCGCGGTCGGCCTCGTTCGCGAGCTGCGCGCCGCCGTAGCGCAGCCTCGGGTACTCGCGCTCCATGCTGCCGTCGGGCAGCTCGACTAGCTCCTTGCTGAACAGGCGCGTGGCGAACGGCGCCGAGTAAGTCTTCTCGCTATGCTCGTAGAGGTGCCTTTCGGCCAGGTCGAGCAGCGACCACACGTGCCCGGCGTACGCCGTGGCGGTGCCGGGCTCCTGGCGCTCGAGGCGCGGACGGAAGTGCACCGAATCCATGAGCGCGACGAGCACGTAGCAGGACAGCACCACGCAGGTGACCGCGGCGCGGCGCGTGCGCAGCACGCGCGCCCAGGGCGCAGCGAGATGCGGCTTGCGGCTGCAGCGCCAGCCGTAGGCCGCGACCGCCGCCACGAGCAGCCACAGCAGCACGTCGGTCCACAGCGCTACGGGCAGGAATCCCATGCTCATCGCAGGCATCATTGCAGCCGAATACGCGGATCGACCAGCGTGTAGGAGATGTCGGTGAGCAGCAGCCCGAGGATGTACAGCACCGAGCCGATGAACACCATCGAGCGCACCACCGCGAAGTCCTGCGCCTGGATCGCGTCGATGGTGTAGCCGCCGAGCCCCGGGATGCCGAAGAAGGACTCGGTGAGCAGGCTCCCCATGAACAGCAGCGGTATCACCGCCACGCATCCGGTGAGGATCGGGATGAGCGCGTTCTTCAGCACGTGGCCGAACATCACCGCCGTCTCGGGCAGCCCCTTGGCGCGCGCAGTGCGCACGTAGTCCTTGCCCATCTCCTCGAGGAACAGCGTGCGGTACCAGCGGCTGCCCGAGCCGATGCCGCTCAGCACGCCGATCACCACCGGCAGCACCAGGAACTTGGCCGCGGCGAGGCCGTGGTCGTAGCCCGAGATGGGCACGAGGTGCAGCAGCTTGGAAACCAGGTACTGGCCGCCGATGATGTAGAACAGCGTCGAGATCGACATCATGGCGACGCACAGCACCACGCCGCCGAAGTCCAGATAGGTGGCGCGGAAGAATGCCATCAGCAGCGCGAACGTGACGTTCGCCAGCAGCCCGACCAGGAACACGGGCACGGCGATCGCCAGGCTCGGCCACATGCGCTTGCGGATCTCCGCCGCGATGTTGCGCCCGTCCTCGGCGGCTCCGAAATCGAGCGCGAACAGGCGCAGCGACTTGCGGTAGAAGACCGTGTCGGTGAGCTTTGCCGCGCCCGGCGCGCGCGCATTCCACACCAGCGGCTTGTCGTAGCCGCGCTCGGCCTTCCATAGCTCGATCGCCTCGGGCGTCACGCGCTTGGTGCCGAGCTGCATGCGCGCCATGTCGTCCGGGGTGTTGACCACGAAGAACAGCGTGAAGGTGATCAGGTTGACCCCGATCAGGATCGGGATCGCGTACAGCGCCCGGCGGACGATGTAGCCGAGCATGCTAGGCGGCCGGACGCGCGGCCATGCGCTCGCGCCGGCGCCAGGCGAGCACCGCCGGCAGGGCCGCGGCGACGAGGGCGAGCAGCGCCAGGCCGAGCGGCCAGAGCACCGGCTGGTTCCACTGCCTGCGCAGCGCGGCGCGCCTGGCCGGGTCGAGGCGCAGGTACTTGAGGTTGTTGCGCGCCATGGTATTGGGCTTCAGGTTCGACAGCCAGCCGTGGTAGAGCAGGTAGTCCTTCGGATAGAAGCCCCAGATCCAGGGCGCGTCGCGCCGCAGGATCTCGACCATGCGGTCGATGATGCGCTGGCGCTCCGCAGAGTTGGGCATGTCCTTCATCTCCCGGAACAGCGCGTCGAACTCGGGATTCTCGTAGTTGGCCGCGTTCTCGCCCTGGTGCTTGATGCGCCCCTGGGGCCCGTAGAGCAGGAACATGAAGTTCTCGGGGTCGGGGTAGTCGGCGTTCCAGCCCAGGATGAAGATCTGCTCGCTGCCCTTGCGCAGCTTCTCGCGGAAGCGGTTCCAGTCGGTCTCGCGCACCTCGAGCTGGATCGAAAGGTGGGCGAACTGCTTGCGCCACCAGTCCAGGCGCGCCTTGTCGCCCGGCCCGCGCGCCACCGTGTCCAGGTACAGCACCAGCGGCTTGCCGGTCGTCGCGTCGCGCCCGTCGGGGTAGCCCGCCTCGGCGAGCAGCTTTCTCGCCTCGGCGATCGGCCGGCGGCGCGCCGCGCCGTCGCGCCACACGTGCGTCACCGGGTCGATGCCCGCCTCGCCTTCGCGCGCGCCGAAGATCCCGGGCGGCAAGGGGCCGTTGGCAACGACGCCGCGCCCGTTGGCGAAGATCGACAGGAACTCCTCCATGTCGACCGCGATCGAGATCGCCTGCCGGAGCTTGCGCGCGCGCTCCGCGGCCGCGCCACCCTGTTCGCCGCCGACCACGGGGTCGAGCCAGTTGAAGCCGGCATAGATGATGGTGGTGGCGACCGAGGTGCTCAGCCGGATGCCGTGCCGCTCCATCTCGGAGGTGAGCGTCGCGTCGCCCGCGGTGGATACCTGCACTGCCTGGTCGAAATTGTCCGAGGCGATCGCCGAGCTGTCGTAGTAGCCCTGCAGAAACTTGTTCCAGTACGGGATGCCCTCCTTCTCGCGGCTGAACACCGCGCGGTCGATGAACGGCATCGTCCTGCCCGCGTCCGCGAGCAGGCCCGTGGCGCGGTCTCCTGGCGCGCCATGCGACGGATACGGCTCGCCGCGGAAGTTGGGATTGCGATCGAGCACGATGCGCGAGTTCGGGCTGTACTCGGTCAGCATGTACGGCCCGCTGCCCACCGGCCACCAGTCCAGGGTGAAGTTCTTCTCCGCCATGCCGGGCTGGCTGAAGAACTTGTCCGCCTCCCATGGCAGCGGCGCGAAGAACGGCATCGCCAGCCAGTACAGGAACTGGGGATAGCGGCCCTTGAGCTTCACGCGGAAGGTGTGCGCGTCGATGCGTGCGACGCCCGCCAGCGCCTCGTCGCGCAGGTCGAGCCACTCCTCGCCGCGCCCCTGCCGGATCATCTCCTCGTTGCGCTTGCGCAGGCGCCCCGCGAGGTCGGCGAGGCCGACGATGTATTCCGACATCAATCCGTAGATCGGGCAGTGCAGCCGCGGAGACGCGAGGCGCTTGATCTCGTAGATGTAGTCGTCGGCGGTCACTTCGCGCGTGCCACGCGCCGGCAGCGCGTAGGGGCTCGCCAGGCCGTCGATGCGCCGCCGCGGCAGATCCTGGTAAAGGAAATTGCCTTCGGCGTCGCGCGCGAACGCCGCGTGCGGCTGAAACAGGATGCCCGGCTTGATGCGCACCTCGTACACGCTGTAGGCGAGCGCCGGGCTCGACTCGGGCACCGGCCTGCCCTGCGCGTCCTGGTAGCTCACGCGCGGCATCTCGGCCGCGGTGAGCGGCACCAGGCGGTAGGGCCGCTCCAGGTAGTGGTACTGCAGCGGAGGCTCGTACACCTGCTGCGTGAAGCGCCCCTCGTCCTCCGCGTAGGACACGGCGGGATCGAGGTGCTTGGGGCGCTCGACGAAGGCGGAGTAGTAGATGTTCCTGGCGGCGTCGGCCGCCGGATAGGGGTCGTTCCACACCTTGCCGCAGCCCGTGGCGAGCAACAGGGCCGCCGGGCCGGCCGCAAGTCGCAGGAAACCCCTCATGGCGGAAGTGTAGCGGATGGGAACGCGGGGGCCTTCGCTATAATCGCGGACCTGACACGGACACCCGGGAAGCATGGCACTCCTCGCAGGCAAGAAGATCCTCGTCACGGGCCTGCTCAGCAACCGCTCGATCGCCTACGGCATTGCGGCCGCGGCGCGCCGCGAGGGAGCCGAGCTCGCCTTCAGCTACGCCGGCGGCGAGCGCTTCCGCGAGCGCGTCGGCGAGCTGGCGCGCGACTTCGGCTCGGAGCTGGTGCTGCCCTGCGACGTGACCAGCGACGCGGAGATCGACGCGCTGTTCGCGCAGCTCGGCGCGCGCTGGGGCAGCCTGGACGGCCTGGTGCACGCCATCGCCTTCGCGCCGCGCGAGGCGATTGCCGGCGAACTCCTCGACGGCCTGTCGCGCGAGGCCTTCCGCCAGGCGCACGACATCTCGGCCTACAGCTTTCCCGCGCTCGCCAAGGCCGCACTGCCGCTGATGCGAGGCCGGCGCGCGGCGCTGCTCACCCTGAGCTACCTCGGCGCCGTGCGCGTGGTGCCGCACTACAACGTCATGGGGCTCGCCAAGGCGAGCCTCGAGGCCTCGGTGCGCTACCTCGCCGCCAACCTCGGCGCGCAGGGCATCCGCGTGAACGGGATCTCGGCCGGTCCGATCAAGACACTCGCCGCAAGCGGCATCGCGGGCTTTTCCAAGATCCTCAAGTTCGTCGAGCAGCATGCGCCTCTCAGGCGCAACGTCACCATCGAGGACGTCGGCAACGCCGCGGCGTTCCTGCTGTCGGAACTCGCGGCCGGAATCACCGGAGAGGTCGTTTACGTCGACGCGGGCTTCAACCGCGTCGTCGGCGGCATGGCGGGCGGCGAGTAGCCGCGCTCATTGCTGCTGCTGGGGCAGCAGCAGCTTCTCGTTGATCGTGACGTCCGTGTCTGCGCGCAGGCTGTTCACGTACGAGCCGAAGTCGGTCGCGCCCTCCAGGCGCTCGGCGCGCTCGAGGTCGGCCTGCTGCTGCGCTTCGGTTTTCTGCGCAGGCTCGGTTACCTTGGCGATGCGGTAAATCGCGTAGCCCTGGTCCCCGGCCGGCGCGCCGACGAAGGTCGGCAGCTTCTGCACGTCCGCCGACACGATCAGGCGCAGGGTGTCCTGGGACAGGCCGCCGGGCGCGCTGCGCGACACGTCCTGCGCGGCTCCCCAGGCGAGGCTCGCGTCCTCGCCCTTGCGCAGCTTGGCGAGGCGCGCCTCGCCGTCCTTGGCCGCGAGCGCGGCGGCAGCGCTGCGGCGCAGCTTCTGCTCGATCTGCGCCTTGACGTCCTCGTACTTGCGCAGCGACGACGGCTGGTGCTCGAGCACGCGCGCCGCCACCAGCCTGTCCTCGCCGACGTCGATCGCGTCGGTGTTGCGCTTCTTGCTGATCGCGTCGTCGGAGAACAGCGCGGCCAGAACGCGCTTGTTGTCGAGCGGCGCAGGCGCATTGTCGCGCTCGATCCAGTCGGTGGTCTGCAGCTGAAGCTTGTAGCGCTTGGCCACCGGCTCCAGGCTGTCGGACTGCTCGTACACCATGTTGGTGAAGCCGTCGGCGTCCTGGTCGAAGAGCTGCGCGCCCTTGCGCTTCTGCAGCTCGGCCACCAGCTGCGCGCGCACGTCGGCGAGCGGCCGCACCCTGGCCGGCACGATGCCGGTGAGCTCGATGATGTGGTAGCCGAAGTCGGACTTGACCACGCCGCTGATGTCACCGACTTTCGCCAGGCCGAAGGCTGCGTCCTCGAAGGGCTTGACCATCATGCTGCGGCTGAACAGCCCGAGGTCGCCGCCCTTCTGCGCCGAGCCCGGATCCTGCGAATATTTCTTCGCCAGCTCGGCGAAGCGCTGCGGCGCCTTGCGCACCTCGGCGAGGATCTCCTCCGCCTTCTTGCGCGCGGCCTCGCGCTGCGCTTCGGTCGCATTCTGCGGCACGGAGATCAGGATGTGGCTCGCGCGCCGCGACTCCGGAACCTGGTACTGGCTGGCGCGCGAGTCGTACAGCTTCTGCACATCGGCATCCGTCACCGGTTCGCCCTGTCCGAGCGTCGCGGCCGACAGCACGACGTACTGGGCGCGTACGCGCTCCGGCACGCGGAATTCCTGCTGATGCGAGTCGTAATAGGCCTTCGCCTCGGCATCGCCGACCTTCACCTGGTCGAGGAACGTGTCCGCCGCCACGAGGGCCTCGGACACTTCGCGCTTTTGCTCGGTGAGGCGCGCCAGCCGGGCGGCGACCGTCCGCGCAGGGATCGCGGTGCCGTTCACGGCGCTCACCAGCTGCTCGCGCGCCAGCTCGAAGCGCAGCTGCGACTCGTATTGCTGCGGCGTGAGCGGGGGGTTCTGCGCGCGCAGCAGGGCCTCGTAGGTCGCCTTCGAGAACCTGCCGTTGTCCTGGAAGGCAGCGGTCGAAGCGATCACGTCGCGCAGCACCTCGTCCGACACCAGCAGGCGGCTGCGCACCGTGGCCTCGCCGATCAGGCGCTGGTCGATCATGCTGTCGAGCAGCGCGCGCCGCGCATCGGGGGTGTCGACGCTGCGCGCATCGAAGCCGGCGCCGAGAAGCTGCCGCAGGCGGTCCAGCCGGCGCTCCAGCTCTTCGTTGAACTCGCGCTGCGAGATCGACACGCTGCCGACCTTGGCCACCGTGTCGCTCGGCCCGCGCGCGCGCGTGTAGGACTCGATGCCCCATACCGCGAACGTGAGCACCAGCACGCCGAGGATGGCCTGCATCACGAACTTGTGCTTGTGGACGAAATCGAACATGGTCCCAGCCGAAGCAAAAGGGCGAACTGTTGTTCGCCCTTTCAGGATATCTGGCGGAGCGGACGGGACTCGAACCCGCGACCCCCGGCGTGACAGGCCGGTATTCTAACCAACTGAACTACCGCTCCATCCCTGGTGGGTGCTGACGGGATCGAACCGCCGACATTCGCCTTGTAAGGGCGACGCTCTACCAGCTGAGCTAAGCACCCCTTCGCAAAATGCCGCCGCACGCCCGCACCAACGGGCGTGCGACCCACCTCGGAAGGGACGCTAGTTTACTGCATCCTTCAGCGCCTTGCCAGCGCGGAACTTGGGGACTCTCGCGGCCTTGATCTTGATCTCCACGCCCGTGCGCGGATTTCGTCCGGTGCGCGCAGCGCGCTTGCCGACGTAGAACGTGCCGAAGCCCACCAGCGTCACCATGCTGCCCTTCTTCATCGCCGTCTTGATCGCCGTTACGGCAGCGTCCAGCGAGCGCCCCGCGGCTGCCTTGGAAATATCGGCAGACTTTGCGATGTGATCGATGATTTCTAGCTTGTTCATTCAACCCCCCGAAAGGATCTATTGATAATGTGATGCGTTTTCGCGGCGGCGCACGGGCCTCTCGTATCAGCAAATCCGTGGTCTGAGCGAAGATCACTCTCCCGGAGCCGGTTCGCGCCGGAACGGCTCCCTAGGAAACCGATCTTTGCTAATGCCGCGGCTGAAGCCGGTTCGTCGTCAGGAACCGGTGCGATCTTTGGTGTCGCGAGCAATCCGATTTGTGCGTACTTTATAGCAATCGCAAAAGTACCGTGTCAAGCGCTCGCGACGATTTTTTTTCGTCGCGTACAAAAATTTGTTCTTCGCGGCGCCTTCTCGCGCGGCGCGCGGTTGCTCGCGGCTGGAAAAACGACGGAGAAAGCTGAAGCGAAGCGGTGCGTCGCGTTGCGCGACGCACCAACTCAGTGAGTGATCACCGAAGAAGCTTTGTCGTCGGCGACCGGAGGAATCGGCGGAACGCCCTCTGCCGAAGCCTTACGCGGCTCGGGCTGGTGTTCGAGCGCAAGCTCGAGCACCTGGTCGATCCACTTGACCGGAACAATATCCAGTCGATTCTTGATGTTGTCCGGGATTTCTGCGAGATCCTTCACGTTCTCCTCCGGAATGAGAACGGTCTTGATGCCGCCGCGGTGCGCCGCCAGCAGTTTCTCCTTGAGGCCGCCGATCATCAGCACCTCGCCGCGCAGCGTAATCTCGCCCGTCATGGCCATATCCGCCCGGACCGGAATGCCGGTCAGCACCGACACCATGGCCGTGCAGATGCCGATGCCCGCGCTCGGGCCGTCCTTGGGAGTGGCGCCTTCCGGA
>DASPRX010000217.1:0-2852 GCA_035624235.1 Burkholderiales bacterium
GTAGATGAGCGCGAGCAGCAGCGCCGAAACGGCCAGCGTGGCGAGCGAAGTCTGCGGCAGCGCGCGCAGGATGGCGAAGCCGTCGCGCAGGAAGCCGGTCTTGTCGATGTGGACGCCGAGCAGCTTCGGCAGCTGGTCGACGACGATCACCAGGCCGATCGCCGATTTGAAGCCGGTCAGCACCGGCTCGGAGATGAAGTTCGCGACAAAGCCGAGGCGCAGCACGAACGCGAGCAGCAGGATCCCGCCGGTGAGCATCGCGAGCATCGCGCTCGCGGCGAGCAGCTGTCCGCCGCCGCCGCCGTTCTGCGCCTGGCCGAGCGCGGCCGCCGAGAGAATCGCGATGGTGGTCGTCGTGCTCACGCTCAGCGGGCGCGAGCTGCCGAGCAGCGCGTAGACGACCATCGGCACGAGCGCGGTGTACAGCCCGACCTGGAGCGGGAGCCCGGCGATCGTCGCGTAGGCCATCGCCTTGGGGAGCACGACCGCGGCCGCGGTCAGGCCGGCGACCACGTCGAGACGCAGCCACTCCCTGCGGTAATCGCGCAGTCAGTTCACCGAATGATCAATGTTCCGAATCGGCCTTCTGCCAGGTCGAATCCGGATCGAAGCGCTTGATCGCGCGCGCGAGCGCAGCGGTGTTCGAACCGAGGTTCTTCTCGTAGACCGTCCCCTCGTAGCTCACCATGAAGGTCATCACGCCCGTCTCGCCGTACTTCTCCGGCCAGGCGACTGCGGCGAAGCCGCCGATCATGCGGCCGCGCACCAGGTAGTCGAACGCGCCGCCCGGGGCGCTCTTGCCCTGCGCGGTCAGCATCCTGTAGCGGTAGCCGTAGTACACGCCCGCGCTCTTGCCCCCCGCCGTGCCGATCGCCGGCCCGAGCGGGCTCTCCGGCTCGCCCGCCTGGGTCGGCCAATACAGGCCGTCGTGCTTGCCGGGCGAGCTGTCGAACTTCTGCGCGTACTCGAGCACGCCGTCGCCGTTGCGGTCCTTCTCGGCGTATTCCCGCTGCGCGTCGTAGATCGCGAGCATCACCTTCATCGCCGCACGCTCGTTGCGGCCGATGCGCCGAATGCGGATCTCGTCGGCGCCGGCGCGCATGTCGAAGCGCCAGCCCTGTGCGGTCTTCACGATCGGGATGGGGAAGGTCCAGCCATCGTCGCCCACCGCCGCGATCGCCTTGGCGTCACCCTTCTGCTCGATTGCGTGCGACTTGGCCCATGCCGCGAGGAACCTGATGCGGGTCTCGTCGCTCGCCGCCGGGATGAGCTTGCGGAAGTCCGCACCGAAGATCGCCTTGAGCCCGTCCTCGTCGTTCGTCGCGATCGCTTCCACGAATGCGTTCATCGCCGCGTCGGGCGTGTCGAATGCCTTCTGCTGCGCGAGCGCCGCCGGCATCGCGGCGACGAGCAGCGCCAGGGCTGCCACCAGGGTGCGAATTGCGTGACGGATGAATCTCATGATCTGGCCTCTACCGGCGCCCGCCGCCGCCACCGCGGCCCCCACCGCCGCCGCCGCGCGCGCCGCCGCCGCCACCGCCGCGCGATCCGCCGCTGAAACCGCCGCCGCCTCCGCCGCCACGGCTCGAGCCCATCGACCGATTGCTCGACTGGCCGCGGCTGAAGTCGCGCTGCGAGGATGCGCCACCGCCCACGCCCTGGAAGGCGTTGTCGCGCGTGCCTGCACTTGCGCCACC
This sequence comes from Burkholderiales bacterium, assembly GCA_035624235.1. Lineage (GTDB taxonomy): Bacteria > Pseudomonadota > Gammaproteobacteria > Burkholderiales > SG8-39 > DAHVFK01. The sequence goes on from DASPRX010000217.1 coordinate 1,698, forward strand.
GCCCGCGCCGCGGTCCGAAACGCCGCCGCCGCGGTCCGAAACGCCGGCGCCGCGTTCGGAAACCCCGCCGCCGCGGCCCCCGCCGGCTCCTGCGCCGCCGCGCTCCATCGTGCCCGCGCGCGCCCCGCCCGCACCGCCCTCGCGGCCGCGGAAATCGTTGCGCGAATTCGACCCTCCCACTCCCTGCCCGTAGCGCTGGCGGCTCGCGTTGTCGCGATACGCCACGCCCTGGCGGTGCGAGGGGTTGTGCTGCCAGTTGCCGCCGCCGCCGACCTTGGTGCGGTCGAAGTTGCGGTCGATGTTGGCCGCCTTGTTGACGTTGATGTTCACGTCGCCGTGCCCCCAGCCGACCCCGCCGAAGATCGCGCCCGCGGCGGCGATGCCGACGCCCCAGGCGAACCCGGCCATCAGCGCGCCGCCGGGGTAGTAATACGGCGACGGCGGCCAGTAATAGGGCGGATAGGAGGGATAGGCCCAGGACCCGTACACCACGGTCGGGTTGTAGGCCGGCACGTAAATGGTCTGCGGGTTCGCCGGCTCGATCTTGATCACGGTCTGCTCCGGCGCTGCCTGCTCGACGATCACCTTCTGCTGCTCGTTCGACTTGAGGTTGCCCGACTGCTCGGCGCGCGTGCGCAGGCGCTGCACCGCATCGAGCACCGACTTCTGGTCGGCGAGGAACGCGTCGCCGAGCTTCTGCGTCCAGTCGAGCTTCTGATCCATCGGCTCGAGGATCTGCGGGAAGGCGACCAGCGACTTGACGCTCACGTCCCAGGACTGGTTCTCGACCGCCTTGACCGCCGCGTCGCCCTTCACGTTCGGATTCGCCTTCACCCAGCGCGCGGCCTGCACCACCTCGAGCGGATAGGTCGAGGCCATCAGCACCTGGGCGAGCAAGTCGTCCGGGTAGAGCGCGATCGGCGCGACCAGCGCCTCGATCTCCTCCGGCTTGAACGGCTCGGCCTGCGCCTGCTCCTGCGGCTGCGCAGCAGGCGGCGGCTGGTTCGGCGGCGGCGGCGGAACCTGCGCCGACGCGAGCTCCGCCGCGCAGATGAATACGAAAGCGAGCGCCATCCGCCCGCATAAGCCGGTCCGGTAATTCATGCGTCGCATGCTAGTGGGCACACTAACGCGCAATTTGACCTACATCAAGCG
>DASPRX010000190.1:0-17444 GCA_035624235.1 Burkholderiales bacterium
GACATGGCCGGCAATCAGCGCGACGAACAGATACGAGGTCCAGACGTGGATCGACTGGAACAGGTCGTAGAGCGGCCTGCTCACCACGCCCCACGGCGGCAGCACGAACAAGTCGAAGTACTTGATGCCGAACTTGCTGAAGTTGGTCGCGACGTAACCGGACAGCGGCATCACCAGCATGCATGCGTAAAGGGCGCGATGCGCCCAGCGCGCGAGCCACACCTGCCACGCCCGCATGCTCGAAGGGAACGCGGGCGCGGGATGCGCGGCGCGCCAGGCCAGGCGCAGCAGGATCATCAGCCCGACGGTGATGCCGATCGACTTGTGCAGGTTGACCGCGATGCCGCGCGCCGGCACGTGGCGCGGGATCTCTCCCAGATACCAGCCGAAGCCGATCTGGAACAGGATCAGCGCGGCGACGATCCAGTGCAGCGCAATCGCCGTGCGCGTATAGCGGCCGGTGGTCATGCGAACTCGCAAGGAAACGCTGAGCGGATGATAGACTCGATTTTCGTCCGCGCTCGACTCAGCCGCAAGCCGTTGAACAACCGCTCCCTTTCAGAGATGAAGCCCGCGCACGGCGCCGACGCGAGCAGGGCCGCCGCAATCGGGCACACGCCGATGATGCAGCAGTACCTGCGCATCAAGGCGGAGCATCCGGACATCCTGCTCTTCTACCGGATGGGCGACTTCTACGAGCTCTTTTACGGCGACGCGGAGCGCGCGGCGCGCCTGCTAGACATCACGCTCACCGCTCGCGGGACCTCGGCCGGCCAGCCGATCCCGATGGCGGGCGTGCCCTACCACTCGGTGGAGCAGTACCTCGCAAAGCTCGTCAAGCTCGGCGAGTCGGTGGCGATCTGCGAGCAGATCGGCGACCCGAACACCGCCAAGGGGCCGGTCGAGCGCCGTGTGACGCGCATCGTCACGCCCGGCACGCTCACCGACTCGGCGCTGCTCGACGAGAAGTCCGACAACGTCCTGCTCGCGCTCGCCGCGGATCGCGCGAGCGTGGGGCTCGCCTGGCTGTCGCTCGCGAGCGGCGAGCTGCGCGTCGCCGAGATCGCGCCGCAGCTGCTCGCGAGCGAGCTCAGGCGCATCGCGCCCGCCGAAGTGCTCGCCGCCGCGGGCTGCGAGCCGGAGGGCTTCTTCGTCACGCGCCTGCCGGCCTGGCAGTTCGACCTCGCCTCGGGCAGGAAGAAGCTGCTCGAGCAGCTCGGCGCGGCCTCGCTCTCCGGCTACGGCTGCGAGGACCTGACGCTCGCCTTCGGCGCCTGCGGCGCGCTGCTCGACTACGCGAAGAAGACCCAGGGCCAGGCGCTCGCGCACGTGGCGGCGGTCGTCGCGGAGCGCGGCGGCGACTACCTGCGCCTCGATGCGGCGACGCGCCGCAACCTCGAGCTCACCGAGACGCTGCGCGGCGAGGCCGCGCCGACGCTCTTCTCGCTGCTGGACGAATGCGCCACCGGGATGGGCAGCCGGCTGCTGCGCCACTGGCTGCACCACCCGCTGCGCGGCCGCGACGCGCTCGTGCAGCGGCACCAGGCGATCGAGGCGCTCGACGGAAGCTCCGACGAGCCGCATGCGCTCCTGCGGCGCTTCGCCGACGTGGAGCGCATCGCGGCGCGCGTGGCCCTGAGGAGCGCCCGCCCGCGCGACCTGGCGAGCCTGCGCGACAGCCTCGCGCGCCTCGGCGCGCTGCGCGCGGCGCTGCCGCAGGCGGGCTCGGCGCTGCTCGCCTCGCTCGGCGCCGATCTCGCGACCCCCGAGGATGCCCTGTCGCTGCTCGAGCGCGCGCTGCTCGCCGAGCCCGCGGCGCTGGTGCGCGACGGCGGCGTGATCGCCGAGGGCTACGATAGCGAGCTCGACGAGCTGCGCCGCCTGCAATCGAACGCGGGCGAGTTCCTGCTCGAGCTCGAAGCGCGCGAGCGCGCGCGCACCGGGATCCCGAACCTCAGGGTGGCCTATAACCACGTGCACGGCTACTACATCGAGGTGACGAACGCGCACGCCGAGAAGATTCCGGACGACTACCGCAGGCGCCAGACGCTGAAGAACGCGGAGCGCTACATCACGCCCGAGCTGAAAGTCTTCGAGGACAAGGCGCTCTCGGCGAGCGAGCGCGCTCTGGCGCTCGAGCGCTCCCTGTACGACGCGCTGCTCGAGAAGCTCGCCGTGCAGGTCGGCGCGCTGCAGCGCGTCGCGCGTGCGCTGGCGCAGGTCGACGTGCTCGCCTGTTTCGCCGGCATCGCCGCGCGGCGCAGCTACTGCCGGCCGGCATTCGCCGACGAGCCGGTGATCGAGATCGAAGCCGGTCGCCATCCCGTGGTCGAGGCGCAGCTCGAGCGCTTCATCGCCAACGACTGCCGCCTCTCGCCGACGCGCCGGCTGCTGCTCATCACCGGCCCGAACATGGGCGGCAAGTCGACCTACATGCGCCAGGTGGCGCTGATCGTGCTGCTCGCGCACGTCGGCAGCTTCGTCCCGGCGCGCGCGGCGCGCATCGGGCCGGTCGACCAGATCTTCACCCGCATCGGGGCCGCCGACGACCTGGCGGGCGGGCGCTCGACCTTCATGGTCGAGATGACCGAGAGCGCGAGCATCCTGCACAACGCGACCGAGAAGAGCCTGGTACTGATGGACGAGATCGGGCGCGGCACCTCGACCTTCGACGGACTGGCGCTCGCCTGGGCGATCGCGCGCCACCTGATCGAGCACAAGCGCGCGCTGAGCCTTTTCGCCACCCACTACTTCGAGCTCACGCGCCTGGCCCTCGAGTATCGCGAGGTCGCGAACGTGCACCTCGACGCCGTCGAGCACAAGGACACGATCGTGTTCCTGCACGCGCTAGAGGAAGGGCCGGCGAGCCAGAGCTACGGCCTGCAGGTGGCGGCGCTCGCAGGGGTGCCGAAGCCGGTGATCCGCCAGGCGAAGCGCTACCTGCAGGCGCTCGAGGAGGCGAGTCTGGCGCACGGGGACCAGGCCGACCTGTTCCTCGGCCAGGAGCCTCCAGCTGCGGAGCCGGCGAGCGATGCGCTGCGCGAGGCGCTCGGACAGGCCAATCCCGACGAGCTCTCGCCGCGCGAAGCCCTGGAGCTCCTGTACCGGCTCAAGCGCCTGTGACGCCGCTCACGGACATCGGCGCCAACCTCACGCATTCGTCGTTCCGCGACGATCTGGACGCCGTGCTCGCGCGCGCGCGCGCAGCGGGCGTCGGCACCATCGTCGTCACCGGATCCACCGTGGAGGAAAGTCGCTCCGCCGCGCAGCTGGCCGAGCGCCATGGGCAGCTCTTCGCCACGGCCGGCGTGCACCCGCACCACGCACGTGACTGCGACGCGCATGCGATCGCGGCGCTGCGCGCGCTGGCCGCGCATCCGCGCGTCGTGGCTCTCGGCGAATGCGGCCTCGATTACAACCGCAACTACTCCACGCACCCGGAGCAAGAGCGGTGCTTTGTCGCCCAGCTCGAGCTCGGCATCGAGCTCGGCAAGCCGCTGTTCCTGCATTCGCGCGACGCGCACCCGCGCTTTGCCCAAATCCTGCATCAGTACCGGCCGGCGAAGGCGGTGGCGCACTGCTTCACCGGCGGGCAGGCCGAGCTGCACGCATACTTGAAGCTCGGCCTGTACATCGGCATCACCGGCTGGATCTGCGACGAGCGGCGCGGCCGGCACTTGCTCGAGCTGGTGCATGACATTCCTCCCGATCGGCTGCTCGTCGAGACCGATGCGCCCTACCTCACGCCGCGCGACCTGCGGCCGCAGCCAAAGTCGCGCCGCAACGAACCGGCATTCCTGCCGCACGTCCTCGGCGCCGTCGCGCGCGCGCTCGGACGGCCGGTGGAGGCGCTCGCCGCGCAGACCGCACGCAACGCGTCTGTGCTATTTGGCCTGCCGTCCGCCGACCCCGCTATGGCACAGTAACGGGCATGCCGCGCGCCCTGCCGAAGCCTGCCGCCAAGCTGGACCGGCCGCTGATCCTGGCGGTGGACGACGATGATGACATCCTCGCCCTGTACGGCGCCATGCTCCAGCCGCGCTACGCGCTGCGCATGGCCGGCGACGGCGAGAAGGGGCTCGATGCGGCGCTCAAGGCGCCGCAGCCCGACCTCATCCTGCTAGACGTCGAGATGCCGGGATTCAACGGCTACCAGGTATGCGCCAAGCTGAAGGCGAACCCGGCCACGCAGCGCATCCCGGTCATTTTCGTCACTGCGCGCAGCTCGCCGAAGGACGAGGCGCACGGGCTCTCGCTCGGCGCGGTCGACTACATTCCCAAGCCGCTGAACAATCCGATCGTGCTGCAGCGTGTCGCGACGCACCTCGCGCTGTCCAGCCAGACGCGCCAGCTTGAGCACCTGGTGGCCGAGCGCACGCGCGAGCTGAACATCGGCCGGCTGCAGCTTCTGCAACGCATCGCGCGCGCCCTGGAGTACCGCAAGGGCACGCCGACCAACAGGGTGCTGCGCATTTGCGAATTCGTGAGAGCCATTGCGCTCGCCGGTGGCGCGCGCAACGAGGTGTGCGAGGTCTACGCGCAGGCCTCCACGCTATACGACATCGGCATGCTCGCGGTCTCGGAAAACGTGCTGCGCACGACGGAGAAGCTTAGCGACGCGCAGTGGGCCGAATTGCGACGCCACCCGGAGATCGGCGCCGCAGTCATCGGCGAGCACAACGATCCGCTGCTTGCCATGGCGCGCGCGATGGCGCTCACGCATCACGAGCGCTGGGACGGGCGCGGCTATCCGAAAGGACTCGCGGGCGACGCGATCCCGCTGCCCGGGCGCATCATGGCCGTGGTCGACGCATTCGAAGCGATGACCTCGCCGCAGCCGCACCGCCCCGCGCGCCCGGTCGAGGACGCTGCGCGCGAGATCCGCACGGAAGCCGGCAAGCAGTTCGACCCGGCGGTCGTGGCCGCCTTCGACAAGGCGCTGCCCTCGCTCCTTCAGGTACGCGAGACGCTCAAGGACTGAGTCTATTTGCCGCCGGCTAGCCCGCTGCCGGACTTGTCGTACTCGTGGTCGTACAAGAGCAGCACCTCGCGCACGATGCCGTCATCCGAGAATTGCACTTCCAGCAGCCGCTTAGTGGGATTGTCGAGAATGTTGTACTCCCAGACCGTGCGCTGCGAGAGCGCGAAGTGCGTAACCTGGTGCGGCGGACCGAACAGCAGGCGTATGTCCTCCATGTTGCTCTTGCCGATCTGGATCTTGCCGATGTAGGCGACGTCCAGGCGCTGCTCGATACCGCGCAGCACCCCGTCAGGCCCGATGCGCGCGACGAAAGTCTGACGCGCGAACTCGCCGCGCGGGTAGTAAAGCCAGGTCTCGTCGCCCACGTGCGCGACCATCGCCGGCTGACCCATCGAGGCGCGCACCTGGGCCTCGGTCGCTCTGCCGGCCACCAGATTGCTGCCGGAATAACTGGCGCATGCGGCGACCAGCGCCAAGAGCGCGACTGCCGTCCAAGCCCGAATCCAGGGTTTCGCGATCATGAAAGCCCCCGCTGCGGTAGTGGGCCGATTACCCCCTATATGAACACTTCAGCCGCCGGTTTGTTCCCCGCGCCACTCACTCCCCCTTGCCCGGAGTGGGCGAAAAGTACTTGTCGTACTTGCCTTTCTCTTCGCGGTGCTCGTCGGCGTCGGCGGGTGCGGTGCCCTTGCGGGTGATGTTGGGCCACTTCACCGAGTACTCGGTGTTCAGCGGCAGCCACTTCGCCGACTGCGGATCCGAATCGGGCACGATCGCGGCAGGCGGGCATTCGGGCTCGCACACGCCGCAGTCGATGCACTCGTCGGGATGGATGACGAGCATGTTCTCGCCTTCGTAGAAGCAATCGACCGGGCAAACTTCGACGCAGTCCATGTACTTGCACTTGATGCAGTTCTCGGTGACGACGTAGGTCATGCGGGCTATTCTTTCGTGGCGATGCGGAATGGAAGCCTTGATTATCTCACCGGCGGCCCCAGTTTCTCCATATTCACCCTTGAAACGGAAAGGCTTTTCCATGGCCGCGCATGCCGTCGATGTGAGCTCCGCGACGTTCGAGCACGAGGTGCTCGAGGCCTCGAAGCAGGCGCCGGTAGTGGTGGATTTCTGGGCGCCGTGGTGCGGGCCGTGCCGCGCCCTCGGGCCCGTGCTGGAGAAGCTGGCCGCGGCCTACGGCGGGCGCTTCAAGTTGGCGAAGATCAATTCCGACGAGAACCAGGACCTGGCCGCCGCGTTCGGCGTGCGCTCGATCCCGACGGTCATCGGCTTCCGCGATGGCCGTCCCGTTTCCCAGTTCCTCGGCGCCGTTCCCGAGTCGCAGGCGCGCGCCTTCATCGACAAGCTGCTGCCCTCGCCGTCGCAGATCGAGCAGGCGCGCGCTGCGGCGCTGCGCAAGGCGGGCGACGCGAACGGCGCGGCGCTCGCGCTGCGCCGCGCGCTCGAGCTGGACGCGGCGAATGACGCGGCACGTCTCGACCTGGCGGAGATCCTGATCGAGCTGGGACGCGCCGCCGAGGCCACGCCTTTGCTCGATGAGGTGCGCCCGGACGTGGACCTGGATGCGCGCATCGCGGCCCTGCGCGCGGCCGCCGGCTTCGCCGAGTCGGCCGCGGACGAAGGCGGGCTGCGCCGGAGGCTCGCCTCGAACCCGGCGGACCACGAGGCGCGCCTGGCGCTCGCGGGCGCCTACGCGGGCAAGAGGCGCTACCGCGAAGCGCTGGACGAGCTGCTCGAGATCGTGCGCCGCCAGCGGGACTGGAACGACGGCGTCGCCCGCAAGCAGGCTCTCAACATCTTCAACCTAGCCGGTGACCAGCCCGAGCTGGTGTCCGAGTACCGCCGCAAGCTGGCAAGCGCGCTCTACTAGGCTGCCGCGGCCGCGCCGAACACGGCGCACAGCATGCTCACCGAGCCGAGCTCGATCCCGTCGACCGGGATCCACACCGGCTCGCCCGGCGCGAGCGCTCCGAGGCAGTAAAGCAGTGGCAGGTAGTGCTCGGGGGTGGGCACCGAAAGGCGCGCGTCCTCGCCCTCCTCCTCCCAGGCCACCAGCGGCGCATGCTCGCCGCGTTCGAGGCAGTCCCGCACGCGCGCATTGAAGCGCGCGGCCCAGTCGAATGCCGGCATGCCCGGCGCGCGGTTCATGACCCTCAGGTTGTGCACCACGTCGCCGCTCGCCGCGAGCAGCACGCCTTCGTCGCGCAGCGGCGCGAGGCGCCGGCCGAGCTCGTAGTGGTGCGGCGCGGGCCGGGTCAGGTCGAGCGACAGCTGCACCACCGGCACGTCGGCATGCGGGTAGGCGAAGCGCAACACGGCCCAGCTGCCGTGATCGAGCCCCCATGCGCGGTCGGCGTGCGCCTCGAGCGGCGCCAGCAGCTCGCGCACCCGCGCCGCGAGCAGCGGATCCCCGGGCGCCGGGTACTGCATCGCGTACAGCTCGGGCGGGAAGCCGTAGAAATCGTGGATCGTGCGCGGCCGCTCGACCGCCGTAACGGCGGTGCCGCGCGTCGTCCAGTGCGCCGACACGCACAGGATCGCCCGCGGCCGCGGCAGGCGGCGCCCGATCTCGCCCCAGCCTTCGGCGTAGAAGTTCCCTCCGAGCGCGTTCATCGGGCTGCCGTGCCCGAAGAACACCACCGGCATCCTGTTGCTGCCCTGCGGCATTCGACCTCTCCCGCGATATTGTAGTGCTATATTACAATCCGCGGCGATGAGCGCCGTTCCCGCCACCCGCAAGGTCTCGCTCGGGCCGTCCGGCGTGCTCACCGAGCGCGACGGCAAGGGCCGCTGGCTGCTCAGGTCGCCGGCCCCGCTGCGCCCCTACCCGGCGCGGCTCACCGAGCGCCTTCTCAAGTGGGCCGCCGAGGCGCCCGAGCGCAGCTTCGTCGCGCGGCGCGATGCGTCGGGCGCCTGGCAGCACATCTCTTACGCCGAGGCGCTCGGCTTCGCGCGCCGCCTCGGGGAGGCGCTGCTCACACGCGGCCTGTCGGCCGAGCGCCCGCTCATGATTCTCTCGGAAAACGACCTCGAGCACGCGATGCTCGCGCTCGCCGCGTTGCACGCCGGAGTGCCCTTCGTGCCGGTGTCGCCGGCTTACTCGCTCGTTTCGCAGGATCACGGCAAGCTGCGCTTCGTCGCCGACCTTATGACGCCGGGTCTGGTATACGCCGCCGACGAGCGCTACGCAAGGGCAGTGGCGGCCGCGATCGCGCCCGGCACCGAGGTGCTGTGGCGCCGCGACTTCGCGGCGCTCGCCTCGACGAGCGCGAGCGAGCGCGTCGATGCGGCGCACGCGGCGATCGCGCCGCATTCGATCAGCAAGTTCCTGCTCACCTCTGGCTCGACCGGCATGCCCAAGGCGGTCATCCATACGCAGCGCATGCTCACCAGCAACCTGAAGATGATCGTCGACTGCATGCCTTTCCTCGCCGAGGAGCCGCCGGTGCTCGTCGACTGGCTGCCGTGGAACCACACCTTCGGCGGCAACCACAACTACGGGCTGACGCTGTACAACGGCGGCACGCTGTACATCGACGACGGCAGGCCCGCGCCGCAGTTCATCGGCGAGACGCTCAGGAACCTGCGCGAGATCGCGCCGACCGTGTACTTCAACGTGCCGCGCGGCTTCGAGGAGATCGCGCGCGCGCTCGATGCCGACCCGCGGCTGGCGAAGAAGTTCTTCTCGCGCGTGAAGATGCTTTTCTACGCGGCGGCCAGCCTGTCGCAGCCGATCTGGGACAGCCTGCACCGCATCGCCGAGCGCACCGTCGGCGAGCGCATCCTGATGATCACCGGGCTGGGCATGACCGAGACCGCGCCCTTCGCGATCTGCGCCAACTGGGAGGCCGGGCGCTCGGGCGGCATCGGGCATCCCGCGCCGGGGACCGAGCTGCGCCTCGCGCCGGTCGCCGACAAGCTCGAAGTGCGCTACCGCGGGCCGAACGTCACGCCCGGCTACTGGCGCCAGGAAGCGCTCAGCCGCGAGGCCTTCGACGAAGACGGCTTCTTCAGGAGCGGCGACGCGGCGCGCTTCATCGACCCGGCGGACCCGCAGAGGGGCCTCGCCTTCGACGGCCGCATCGCCGAGGATTTCAAGCTCGACACCGGCACCTGGGTGAGCGTCGGCCCGCTGCGCGCGCAGCTCATCGCCGCCGGTGACCCCTACGTGCAGGACGCGGTGGTCACCGGGCACGACCGCGCAGAGGTCGGCGCGCTCATCGTGCCGCGCGCCGGCGTGCCCGACTCGCCCGAGATGCGGCGCTTCTTCCAGCGGCTGGTCGACACGCTCGCGCTCAAGGCCACCTCGAGTTCGAACCGCATCGCCCGCGCCATGCTGCTCACGGCGCCGCTGTCGATCGACGCGGGAGAATTGACCGACAAGGGCTCGATCAACCAGCGCGCGGTGCTCAAGGCGCGCGCCGCCCTGGTCGAGCGGCTCTACGCGGCGCCGCCGGCGCCGGAAGTCATCCTTCCCTCAACCTAGGAATCCGCCATGTCCGCAAAGCGGGGACTGTTCACGCAGTACGACGACGTCTGGCTGCTCGACGGCGTGCGCACGCCGTTCGTCGACTTCAACCACGAGCTCGGCCAGGTCTCGCCGATCGACCTCGGCATCAAGGCGGCGCGCGAAGCGTTCGCGCGCGCGCGCGTGCCCGCCGCCGACGTCGGCCACGTGTTCGCGGGCAGCATGGCGCAGGCGAGCTTCGACGCCTACATGCTGCCGCGCCACATCGGCCTTTACTCCGGCGTGCCGCTCGAGGTGCCCGCCACGCTCACGCAGCGCGTGTGCGGCACCGGCATGGAGCTGGTGCTGCGCGCGGGCGACGCGATCGAGCTCGGCCAGATCGACCTCGGCCTGTGCGTCGGCGCCGAGTCGATGACGCGCAATCCGGTCGCGGCCTACACGCACCGCAGCGGCTTCCGCATGGGTCAGGTCGAATTCAAGGACTTCCTGTGGGAGGCGCTGCTCGATCCCGCGGCGAGCGTCACGATGGGCGACACCGCCGAGAACCTGGCGAAGCAATACAAGATCGCCCGCCCCGATGTCGATCGCTTCGCGGCAGAGAGCTTCGCGCGCGCGCTGGCGGCGCAGGCCGACGGCTTCCTCGCCGGCGAGATCGCTCCCATCAGGACCGAGACCTTCGCGCTCGAAGGCTACAACCCGCGCGGCATCCGCATCCCGTCCGGGCTCGCGCAGCTGGACGAGGACACGCATCCGCGCCCCTCGCCGCTCGAGCAGCTGGCGCAGATCAAGCCCGCCTTCGGCGGCGTGCAGACCGGTGGCAACAGCTCCGCCATCGTCGACGGCGCCGCCGCGGCGCTCGTGTGCTCGGGCGGCTACGCCCGCTCGGGGGGCAGGCGGCCGCTCGCGCGCGTGGTCGGCGGCGCGGCGGTCGGCGTGCCGCCCGAGATCATGGGCATCGGGCCGGCGCCCGCGATCCGCAACCTGCTCGCAGGCGTCGGCCTCGAGCTCGGGCAGATCGACCGCTTCGAGATCAACGAGGCATTCGGCGCACAGTGCCTGGCGGTGATCCACGAGCTCGGCATCGACCGCGACAAGGTTAACGTGAACGGCGGCGCGATCGCCATCGGCCACCCGCTCGCGGCGACCGGCGTGCGCCTGACGCTCACCCTCGCGCGCGAGCTCGCGCGCAGCGGGAAACGCTACGGCATCGCCTCGGCCTGCATCGGCGGCGGCCAGGGCATTGCCGTGCTGATCGAAAACACCTAGCCGGCGAGCTTATCCAGCAGCCGCAGCAGCTCGCGCCGCTCGGACGCGCCGAGGCGCGCGGCCTGGTGGCGCTCGGCCTGCGCCACTGAACGCCGCATCTTCTCCACCAGCTCGGCGCCGCGGCGCGTCAGGTGCAGCCCCCAGGCGCGCGCGTCGTCCTTGCGCCGGCGGCGCTCGACCAGGCGCCGGCCGACCATCCAGTCCGCGAGCAGCATCGCGCCCGAGCGCGCGATGCCGAGCACCGCGCCGAGGGTGGACTGGCTCAGGCCCGGGTTGGCGCCGATGATCACCAGAGCGCTGAAGCGCGGCGGCGTGATCTCCAGCCCGCGCGTGGCGCGGTGGAACGACAGGAATATGGCGACCTGCGCGCGCCGCAGCGCATAGCCGAGCAGCTCGTCGAGCACGCCGTAGCTGACGCCCGGCACGCGCTCGATCGGCGCCAGGGCGCGCGGCCGGTGCGGTGAGGGAGCCTTGCTCATATTGCGCTGCCGCGTTGACCCCGGAATTGTCATCGTATATAACAATCTCCCCCGCGGCAAGCGCGCGGCGTAGAATCGACGGGCACTCTCAGGAGGAGGAGACATGGAACGCAACAACGGCATGGACCGCCGCAAGTTCACTACCGCGATGGCCGCGAGCGGCGCGCTCGCGGCGCTGTCGCCGTTCGGCATCGCCCGCGCACAGGGCGGCAAGCTCAAGGTCGGCGTGCTGCTGCCGCGCTCGGGGTTCGAGGCGTTGATCGGCCAGTCATGCCAGAAGGGCGTCGACCTCGCTCCCGAGGTCATCAAGTCGATGCTCGGCGTCGACATCGAGATCATCAACGCCGACACGGAGTCCAACGTGAACACGGCGCGCACGCGCGCCGAGCGGCTGATCGAGGAAGGCGCGCACGTGCTGGTCGGGGCCTTCGACTCGGGCCAGACCGTGGCGATCGCGCAGGTGGCCGAGCAGCGCGGCGTCCCGCTGGTGGTCAACATCGCCGCCGCGCCGCAGATCACCGAGCAGGGCTACAAGTTCGTGTTCCGCAACTTTCCGACCGCGGGCGAGCTCGTCAAGAACGGCCTGTCGCTTATTGGCGATCTGCTCCGGGCGACCAACGTCGTGCCGCGCACCGCGGTCTACATGCACGTGAACGACACCTTCGGCCAGGCCATGACGGGCGGCATCAAGGCGCTGCTGCCGCGCCTGACGCAGCTGCCGTTCAAGATCATCGACACGATCGGCTATGATCCGGCGGCCAAGGACCTCGCGGTCGAGGTGTCCAAGGCGAAGGCGTCGAAGGCCGACTTCCTGCTGCTCGTCAGCCGCCTGAACGACTCGATCGTCCTGCGCCGAGAGATGGTCAAGCAGCGCTGGAATCCGATGGGCGTCATCAGCCCGGGCTCGCCGGGCATGTACGAGGAACAGTTCGCCAAGTCGCTCGGCAAGTACGCGGACTACTGCATCATCAATCCGCCCTGGTACAACCCCAAGGCCGAGCTGACGCGCGTCGTCGAGACCGCATTCAAGAAGCGCAACCCGGGGGAGCATTTCGTCTACCACGGCCTAAACGTCGGCTACACCTTCGAGGCGATCCTGGTCGCCGCCGACGCCTTCAAGCGCGCCGGCAGCACCGATCCCAAGGCGCTCGCCGACGCGATCCGTGCGACGAACATCACTCAGCGCATGTGCCTGGGCGGGCCGATCAAGTTCAACGCCAAGGGCCAGGTGGAAGGCAACCTGTCCGCCTGCGTCGAGATCCTGGATGGCCGGCCGAAGGTCGTGCTGCCGGAATACGCCGCCGAGGCGAAGCCGGTGTTCCCGTGGCCGGAGTACAAAGGCGCCTGAGCGCGCTTGTCTGAGGAGAGGGCCGGCTCTGCCGGCCCTTTTTTTCGCATGTCGGCCAGCCTGATCGCGAACGTGGTCATCGCGGGACTGCTCACCGGCCTGGTCTACGGGCTGATGGCGCTCGGCCTGTCGGTGATCTTCGGCGTGGTGCGCGTGGTCAACTTCGCGCACGGCGAGATGATGACGATCGCCATGTACGCCGCGGTGCTGCTGTTCGGCGCCTTCAGGCTCGACCCGCTGCTCGCCGCGCTGCCAGTGGCGGCGCTGTTCTTCGCGCTCGGCTACGCCCTGCAGGCGGGCCTCATCAACCCCTTCATCACGCGCCCCGAGCACTCGCAGTTCATCCTGCTGGTGGCGGTCGCCACGATCCTCACCAACCTGCTGCTGATGGTGTTCGGGCCCGACGCGCGCAACGTGCAGACAGACTACATGCTCGATTCCTGGGCGCTCGGCCAGGTGCTGTTCGACAAGGCGCGCGTCTACGCGGCGCTTGCCGCGCTCGCCACCGCCGCGGGCCTGTTCGCGTTCTTCCGCTATTCGCGCACCGGCACCGCGATCCGCGCCTGCGCCGACAACCACCTCGGCGCCCTCATCGTCGGCCTGAACGTCAAGCACCTGTATGCCCTCACCTTCGGCCTGGGCGCCGCCTGCGTCGCGGTCGCCGGCTGCATGATGACGCTGCTGGTCGAGGTCGCGCCCTCGGTGGGGCCGAGCTACACGCTGCTCGGCTTCGTGATCGTGATCGTCGGCGGGCTGGGCTCGATGCCGGGCGCGCTGCTCGGCGGGGTGCTGATCGGGGTATCGGAGGCGCTCGCCGGCCTGTTCATCGACCCCTCGGCGAAGAGCATGTTCAGCTTCGGCCTGCTCATCCTGGTGCTCCTGCTGCGCCCGCAGGGCCTGCTCGGGAGAAGGCCGTGAGCCGCGAGGCGCGCGCCGGCGCACTGCTCGCCGCACTCGCCGCGGCGCTCGCCGCGCTGCCGCTCGCAGCGAACAGCTACCTGCTCTCGGTCGCCACGCTGGTGCTGTATTTCGCCTATACCGGGCAGGCCTGGAACGTGATGATGGGCTTCGCGGGACAGCTCTCGCTCGGGCACTCGCTCTACGTCGGGCTCGGGGCCTACGCGGCCGCGGCGCTATTCACCAAGTTCGGCGTCGGCCCCTGGGCCGGGATTTGGCTGGCGATGGCGCTGTGCGTGGCCGCCGGCGTCGCGATCGGCCTGCTCGCGTTTCGCTTCGGCATCTCGGGCGTGTACTTCGCGCTGCTCACCATCGCCTTCGCCGAATTCACCCGCATCGGCTTCGACCACATCGCCTGGCTCGGCGGTCCGGGCGGGCTGTTCCTGAAGGTCGAAGGGCGCAAGACCTTCGACCTCGCCAACCTGCGCGGCGGCCAGACGATGTTCTACTACGTCATGCTGGCGCTCGCCGCGGGCGCCTTCGCGCTGTGCGCCGGGCTCCTGAAATCCCGCGCCGGCTACTACTGGCGCGCGATCCGCGAGGACGAGGAGGCTGCGCGCGCGCTCGGCATCAACACCTTCCGCTGGAAGCTGCTCGCGGTCGCGATCAGCGCGGCGATGACCTCGCTCGCGGGCGTATTCTTCGCCTTCTACTACAACAATCTCTTCCCCGAGCAGATCTTCCACATCAGCCAGTCGATCGAGATCATCCTTGGGCCGATCGTTGGCGGGATCGGCACCCTGTTCGGCCCGATCCTCGGCGCCGCAATGCTCACGACGCTCGCCGATGCGCTGAACAACCTGGTCGCCGCCATGGGCTGGGACATTCCCGGCGTGAAGCAGGTGTTCTACGGCGTCATCCTGCTGCTGGTCGTGGTGTTCGTGCCGAACGGCATCTGGCCGCCGCTCGCCAAGCGCCTCGGCCTGGGACGCGGGGACTGACGTGGCGCTGCTCGAAGTGCGCGCGCTGTCGAAGTCCTTCCGCGGCCTGCGCGCGGTCTCGGGCGCCTCGTTCGACGTGCCCGAGGGAGGGCTGGTGGCGCTGATTGGCCCCAACGGCGCGGGCAAGACGACGATCTTCAACATGGCGGCGGGCGTGTACGCGCCGGACGAGGGCGAGATCGAGTTCGCCGGCCGGCGCATCGACGGCCTGCGCCCGCACCAGATCTGCGCTGCGGGCATCGGGCGCACCTTCCAGATCGTAAAGCCCTTCGCCGGGCTGTCGGTGCTCGACAACGTGATCGTCGGCGCGCTGCAGCGCGAGCCGCGCGTGCCGCGCGCGCGCGCGCTCGCGCTCGGCATCCTCGGCAAGCTCGAGCTCGCCGCGAAGCAAGACCTGCCCGCCTCCTCGCTCACCCTGCCCGACCGCAAGCGCCTCGAGGTCGCGCGCGCGCTCGCCACCGGGCCGCGCCTGTTGCTGCTCGACGAAGTCATGGCGGGCCTGCGGCCCACCGAATGCGACCAGATGGTCGGCGTGTTCCGCGAGCTGAACCGCGGCGGGCTGACGATCGTGCTCATCGAGCACGTCATGCGGGCGGTGATGGCGCTCGCGCGGCAGGTGGTGGTGCTGCACCACGGCGAGGTCATCGCGCGCGGGACGCCCGCCGAGGTGGTGCGCGACCCGGCGGTGCTCGAGTGCTACCTGGGGGAGGACACGGAGGTATGAGCGCGCTGCTCGAGGTGCGCGGGCTGGACCTCTACTACGGCGATGCGCAGGCGCTCGCCGGAGCGTCGCTCGAGGTGCCGCGCGGCGAGATCGTCGCGATCGTCGGCGCCAACGGCGCCGGCAAGTCATCGCTCATCCGCGCCATCGCGGGCATCGAGAGGATACGTTCCGGAATGATCTACTTCCGGGGAAAGGAAATTACCAGACTTCAATCCCATCAGATCTGTAACCTCGGCATCGGCCAGGTGGCCGAGGGACGCCAGGTGTTCCCTTCGCTCACGGTCGAGGAAAACCTGCGCATGGGAGGCCTGCTGCCGCGCGCGCGCCCGCGCGCCGCGCAGACCATGCAGGAGGTGTACGCGCTCTTTCCGCGCCTCGCCGAGCGCCGCCGCCAGCTCGCGGGCACCATGTCCGGCGGCGAGCAGCAGATGCTCGCGATCGGCCGCTGCCTGATGGGCCAGCCCGAGCTGATCATGTTCGACGAGCCCTCGCTCGGGCTCGCGCCGACCGTGGTGCAGGAGGTGTTCCACACCATCCGCTCGCTGCACGCCAAGGGCCTCACCATCCTGCTGGTCGAGCAGAACGTCGCGGTGTCGCTCAAGCTCTCGCAGCACGCCTACGTGCTCGAGAACGGCAGCATCGTAATGTCCGGCGCGGGCGAAGCGCTGCTGCGCGACGACCGGGTGCGCCAGGCCTACCTCGGGCTCTGACGCCGCGTCACTCAGCTCACCGTCTCCGCGCTGTAGCGCGCGAGCAGGCCGGTGCGCACGGCATGGCGATAGACGCGCGCGAAGAAGAAGGCGGCGAGCAGGATGTAGATCGCCGCAAGGCCCGTGCTCCACAGCAGGTGCGTCGCCGGAAACGCCTCGCCCGCGATGATCGCGCGCATGCCCTCGAAGACGTACGAAGGCGCCAGCGCGTGCGCGATGATCTGCATCCAGGCGGGGAGCGTCGCGAGGGGGTAGAAGACGCCCACGAACGGCGACAGCAGCGCCGGCACCGGCCAGATCAGCCATTCCGCGGCCGGCCCCAGGCGCAATACGACCGCGGCGCCGAAAATACCGAGCGCGATGCCGGAGAGGAACAGGACGAGCAGGAAGGGCGCGAGCAGCGCGCCGTAGGCGAAGATCGACAGGCCGAAGACGGCGCTCGCAAGCGCGATCATCACCGCCAGCGCGAGCGAGCTCGACAGGATGCTGGTGAGCACCAGCCCGGCGACGTACTCCGAGATCCTGAGCGGCGTGGCGAAGACATTGAGGAAGTTGCGCGACCACACGTCCTCGAAGAACGCGGTGGTCACGCCGAGCATGACGCGCCCGAAGAAGTCCCACAGCAGCACCGCACCCAGGAGCGTGGAGACGAAGTTGAAGCCCGGCTCGGCGACCGTCGCAAGGAACTTGGTGATGAAACCCCACAGCAGGATGTCGACCGCCACCCACATGACCAGCGGAAACAGGCGCGCGGGACTGCCGCGCATGAGATAGAACTGGCGCAGCACGATGGCGAGGATCGGATGCCAGCGCATGGCCTCACCCCGCCTCGATTCTGAGCGGCTCGCGCGCCACCGAGACGAACAGATCCTCGAGCGAGCTCTTGCCGTGCTCGCGCGGCAGCGTGCGCGGATCGCCTTCGAGCAGGATCGCGCCGCGCGACAGGAACAGCACCCGGTCGCACACCTCCTGGACCTCGATCATGTTGTGCGAGGTCCAGAGCACCCCGACCCTGTGGCGGCGCGCGAGCTCGCGAAGCAGCGCGCGGATCTCGCGCGCCTTCGCGGGATCGAGCGAGGCGGTGGGCTCGTCGAGCAGCAGCAGGTGCGGACGGTTGAGCATCGCCTTGGCGAGCGCCGCGCGCGTCTGCTCCCCGGAGGAGAGCAGGCCGCACTTCACGTCGCGGAATGCCCTGAGCTCGAACTGATCGAGCAGCTCCTCGATGCGCACCGCGCCGTCCTTGACGTTGTAGATCAGGGCGAAGAAGCGCAGGTTCTGATACACGGTGAGATTGCCGGGCAGGGACGCATAGACAGCGGTGAAGTTGGTGCACGCGAGCGCCTGTGCGCGCTGCGTCGCCACGTCGCGGCCCTCGATGCCGATCGCGCCGGCAGTCGGCTCGAGCACGCCGAGGATCATGTTGATGGTCGTGGTCTTGCCGGCGCCGTTCGGGCCGAGCAGGCCGACGATCTCGCCCTGCCGCACCTCGAACGAAACGCCGTCCACGGCCACGGTCGCCCCGTACGACTTCCGCAGGCCCCGGACGGCCAGGACG
>DASPRX010000092.1:0-9016 GCA_035624235.1 Burkholderiales bacterium
TCGGCGTCGGTGTAGTGCGCGATCACCGCGCGCAGCTTCTGCTCGTGGCGCGCGCCGCCGAGGTTGTTGAGGATCACGCCGGCGATGCGGATCGAGCGGTCGAAGGCCTGATAGCCGAGGATCAGCGGAGCGATGCCGCGCGTCATGCCGCGCGCGTCGATCACCAGCACCACCGGCGAGCCGAGCAGCGCGGCGAGCGCGGCGTTCGAGTTCGAGCCGTGCAGGTCCAGGCCGTCGTACAGGCCCTTGTTGCCTTCGATTAGCGAGACGTCCACCGCGCCGCCGTGGCGCGCGAAGCTCGCGCGGATCTCGTCGCGGCTCATCATGTGGAAGTCGAGATTGCGGCAGGGGCGGCCGCTGGCGAGCCCGAGCCACATCGGGTCGATGTAGTCCGGACCCTTCTTGAAGGTCTGCACCGCGAGGCCGCGGCGCGCGAGCGCCGCCGCGAGGCCGAGCGTGAGCGTGGTCTTGCCGGAGGACTTGTGCGCCGCGGAGATGAAGACGTGGCCCATGGCGGGCGGCGGGCGCGCTCAGTGCGCGCCGTCTCCGGGGGCGAGCGCTTCGTCCGCCAGGCTGACCGGCAGGAGCCTGAGGAACTTGACGCCGACGAGCGCCCCGCCGAGCGCGATCGCCAGGCCCCCCGCCGCGAGCACCGCCTCGGGCAGGCTCGGCGCGTAGGGATGGATCACGCCGTCGTAGAACGACGAGCGCATCTCGTAGCCGGGGAAGAGGTCGAGCGGCCAGGCCTGCGCACCGATGATCGTGACGTACATCTGCGCCAGGCCGCCGAGCACGACGAGCGCCGCCGCGAGCACGGTCGCGCCGCGCCGGCCGCGCGTCGCCGGCGACCAGAGGATTACCAGGGGCACGACGCTGCCGAGCAGCACCTGCACCACCCAGAAGAGGCTAGTGTAGACCCCGCCGTCGAGGAGCAGGAAGCGCTCGACGCCCGCCTGCTTGGCGAGGTAGAGGTTGGTGAGGTGGAACACCGCGACGAAGTAAAGGCCGGCGAGCACGAACCAGCCGAGCAGCCGGCCGATGCGCTCCACCACGCCGCGCCCGAGCGGCCGCCCGGCTCCGGCGCAGGCGCCGATCAGCACGAGCAGGTAGATCGCCATGCCGTAGGCGATCGACAGCACGATGAAGGTCGGCGCGAGCAGCGCCGAGGCGTAGGCCTCGCGCGCGACGAGGAAGCCGAAGATCGAGCCCGTGCCGGTGGTGAGCACCAGGCGCCAGACGAAGGCGACGCGGCCGGCGAGCGTCGCGTGGCGCCCGACCGTGCGGTCGAGCATGGTCCACAGGTACGCACCGACGATGGCGAAGAAGCCGCTGTACAGGAACATGTTCCAGGCGAAGATCGACTTGAAGTTGAAGTGCGTCATCGCCACCACGAGCCGGTCCGAGCGCCCGAGGTCGAGGCCGAGCACGGCGAGGCCGCCGGCGAGCAGCACGAGCGCCAGCCACGCCGACAGCGGCGCGAGCGGCTTGTAGAAACGCTTGTCGAACGCCGAGGCGGCCGAGGCGACGTTCAGCGCCCCCGAGGCGGCGACGATCAGGAACACCGCGATCACGTGCGGCAGGCCCCACACCACCTGGTTCGTCATCCCGGTGATGACGTGGCCGCGCGTTTCCATCGCGTGCCAGGCGAAGAGCATGCCGAGCACCAGCAGCCCTGCGAGCGCGAACAGCCCCCACCAGCCGCGGCTGCGGCCCTCGATCTCGCGCAGGGCGATGGTGGCCACGTCAGATCCCCTGGTAGCGCACGCCGGTGTCGAGCTGCAGGTCGGCGCGGATCTGTTTCGCGCCGCGCTCGCGCATGCGCTTGGAGACAGCGCTATTCGGGTCGTTTAGGTCGCCGAACAGGAGCGCCTCGCGACCCTCGGTCTTGCACGCCTCGACGCAGGCCGGCCCCTCGCCGCGGTCGACGCGCTGCACGCACAGCGTGCACGACTCGACGCAGCCCTGCCCGCGCGGCACGTCGGGCTTCTGGTCGTGCAGCGGCTCGTGCACGAAGGAGCGCGCCTTGTACGGGCAGGCCATCATGCAGTAGCGGCAGCCGATGCACAGGTGCCGGTCGACCAGCACGATGCCGTCGGCGCGCTTGAACGAGGCGCCGGTCGGGCACACGTCCACGCAGGGCGGCTCGGCGCAGTGCTGGCACATCATCGGGAGCGAGAGCGTGCGCCCGGTGGTCTTCTCCTTCAGCTCGATCTTGCGGATCCACTGCGAGTCGTCCGGCCCGGTGCCGCCCGAGAGGCCGTTCTCCTTGTTGCACGCGCTCACGCAGGCGGTGCAGCCCTCGGCGCAGCGCGTCGTGTCGACCAGCATCCCCCAGCGCACCTTGGACGACGCGCCTTTGGCCCGGGCCGGCTCGAACAGCAGCAACCCCGGCGCAATTGCAACGCCGCCCAGCGCGGCTGCGGTGCCCAGAAAGGCGCGCCGGCCGTTCATCTCTTCTCCGCGGGGCGCGAGGCGTGGCACTGGAAGCAATCGATGTGCACGCCCGCGTAGCGGTGGCACTGCGCGCAGAACTCGCGCGCCGGGCCGTGGCAGTCGATGCAGCCTTCCAGGCTCACCTTGGCGTCGCGCACGCCTTCGTGCACCGTGACGGTCCGCTGGTGCCTGAGCATGTCGGGGTGCTCGCGCCGCATCACTTCCGGCGGAGCGATGCACTTGCCGCCCTTCGCCGGCGCAAGTACGGGCTTGTCCACGCCCGCGCCCGCCCCCGCCGGCAGCGCCAGCGTGGCGACGAGCGCGAGCGCGGCGAGCAATCTCACTCGCCCAGCCCCATCTGGATGTAGCCGGTCGGGCACACGTCGCTGCAGATGTGGCAGCCGATGCACTTGGTGTAGTCGGTGTCCACGTAGCGCCCGGTGGTCGACTTGTCCTTCTTGACGCGGAACACCGCGGTCTGCGGGCAGTACACGACGCAGTTGTCGCACTCGAAGCACAGGCCGCAGCTCATGCAGCGCTTGCCCTCGCCCACCGCCTCCTTCTCCGAGAGCGCCGCGAGGCGCTCCTCGAAGTTGCCGAGCGCCTGCTCGGCGGTGAGCTTGACGACGTTGCGCTGGTTGCGCGCGACGTAGGTGAAGTGGCCGAGGAACAGCTCGTCGTGCGGGATGACGAAGCGCCCCGAGCGGTCCTCATAGTTGTGCACCGCGAAGCCCTGCTCGTTCGTGCCGCGCACGCCCTCGCGCGGCGCGTCGTTCGGCTCGAGGCCCCGCTCGGCGAGCTTGCGCATCAGGTCGAAGGCGTGCACGTCGATCTTCGGGCGCTTCTCGAGCTCCTCGCCGTGCAGGTGCCGGTCGATGCCCTCGGCGGCGATCCAGCCCTGGCCGATCGCCGAGGTGAGCAAGTGCGGCCGGATCACGTCGCCGCCGGCGAAGAAGCCCGGCTTGCCGGGAATCTGGTAGTTCCTGTCGGCGGCGAGCAGCCCCTTGCCGTTGTCGAATCCCTCCAGGCCGGTGAAATCGACCGCCTGGCCGATCGCGGAGACGATGAGATCGGCGGGGATCAGCTCGGTGGTGTTCGAGTCGACCTTGATCTCGAGCTTCGGGCCAACGAACTTCGCCTCGCACTTCGCGATCTTGAGGCCCGTGGCGCGGCCGTCGGCGCCGCGCACCACCTCGACCGGCGCCCAGCCGTCGCGGATCGCAATACCCTCGGCGAGCGCGTGCTCGATCTCGTGGCGGTTGGCCTGCATCTTTTCGATCGAGAACACCGAGGTGAGCGTCACCTCGGCGCCCTGGCGCGCCGACACTTCGGCAACGTCCTGCGCATGCTTGCCGACGATCACCATCTCGGGATGGTCGGTGGCGTGCGGGTGCTCGATGTGCCCGAGGCGACGCGCGACGGTGGCCACGTCGATCGAGGTGTCGCCGCCGCCGACCACCACCACGCGCTTGCCGACCGACTTCATGCGCCCGTCGTTGAAGGCGCGCAGGAACGCGGTCGCGGTGACGCAGTTCGGCGCCTCCGCCCCCGGCGCGGGCAGCGGCCGCCCGCCCTGCGCGCCCAGGCCCATGAACACCGCGTCGTAGTTCTTCTTCAGCTCGTCGAGCGTCACGTCGGTGCCGATGCGCGTTTTCAGGCGCGCCTCGACGCCGAGGTCGAGGATGCGCTGGATTTCCGCGTCGAGCACGTGGCGCGGCGTGCGGAAGCCCGGGATGCCGTAGCGCATCATGCCGCCGAGCTGCTCGTGCTCGTCGAACACCGTCACCGCGTGGCCCTTGAGCGCCAGCTGGTAGGCGCAGGAGAGTCCCGCCGGCCCGCCGCCGATCACCGCCACCTTCTTGCCGCTCTTCGTTTCCGGCTTCGTGAATTTCAGTCCCTTCTCGATCGCGTACTCGCCGAGGAAATGCTCGACCGAATTGATGCCGACGAAGTCCTCGACTTCGTTGCGGTTGCAGCCCGATTCGCAGGGCGCCGGGCACACGCGCCCCATCACCGAAGGAAAGGGGTTGGCTTCGGTGAGCCGGCGCCAGGCGTATTCCTGCCAGGGCACACCTGCGGGCGGCTTCTCGGTGCCGCGCACGATCGCGAGGTAGCCGCGGATGTCCTCGCCCGAAGGGCAGCTCGCCTGGCAGGGCGGCGTGCTCTTCTGGTAGGTGGGGCACTTGTGGGTATGGCTCGCCTGGAAGATCTGCTCGGTCCACGGCCCGTGGCCCGAATCGCCGTCCTTGAAGCGCCGGTAGCTGAGCTTGGTGCCCGCCTGGGGCGTCGCCTGTGATGACATCGCCTGCCTCCTCTAGTGCCGCTCGCCGAGCCGGATCGCGTCGCCCACCAGCTGGTGCACGCCGCCGACCATGCTCATGTCGAACTTGTAATAGGGCATCACCTTGGTGAACTGCGCCTTGCAGATGGCGCAGATCGTCGCCATGAAGTTGACGCCGTGCTCGTCGACCACCTGCTTCAGGGCCTCCATGCGCGGCAGCGCGCCTTTGACGCGAAGGTCGAGCAGCTCGTCGGCGAGCAGTCCTCCTCCGCCGCCGCAGCAGTAGGTGCTCTCGTAGATCGTCTCGGGCGCCATGTCGTGGAACTTGTTGCACGCGGCGCGCACGATGTCGCGCGGGATCGTGAACTGCCCGCCCGGCACGCCGCCCATGCCCGCGCCGCGCGCCACGTTGCACGAATCGTGGAAGGTCACCACGCGGTGGTCGTTCTTCTCGCGGTCGAACCTGATCGCGCCGCGCTTGATGAGGTCGTGGGTCAGCTCGCAGATGTGCTGCGGCACCGGGTAGCGGGCATCGAGGAAGTCGAACGGGCCGATGAGCGTATTCCAGAAGCTGTAGGCGACGCGCCAGGCGTGGCCGCACTCGCCCACCACCAAGCGCTTCGCGCCGAGCGCGAGCACCGCCTCGCGCACGCGCGACGCCACCTTCTTCATCTGGTCGTAGCTGCCGATGAACAGACCGAAATTGCCCGCCTCCGAGGCGTGCGAGGACAGCGTCCAGCTGATGCCCGCGGCGTGCAACACCTTGGCGTAGCCGATCAGGCTGTAAACGTGCGGCTCGGCGAAGAAGTCGGCCGAAGGGGTGACCAGCAGCACCTCGGCGCCCTCCTGGTCGAGCGGCAGCCTGACGTCCTGACCGGTCTCTTCCTTGATCTCCTCTTCCAGCGTCTCGAGCGTGTTGGCGAGCGCGGGCTTGGGCAGCCCCAGGTTGTTGCCGATCTTGTGCACCTTGCCGATGATCTCGTTGGTGTACTTCTGGCCGACGCCTATCGAGTTCATGATCTCCTTGGCGGCCATCGTGATCTCGGCGGTGTCGATACCGTAGGGGCAATACACCGAGCAGCGACGGCACTCCGAGCACTGGTTGAAGTACTTGTACCAGTCCTCGAGCACGGATTCGGTCAGATCCTCGGCGCCGACCAGCTTCGGGAACAGCTTGCCCGCGAGCGTGAAATGGCGCCGGTACACCTTGCGCAGCAGGTCCTGGCGCGCGACCGGCATGTTCTTCGGATCGCCGGTGCCGAGAAAATAGTGGCACTTGTCGGTGCAGGCGCCGCAGTGCACGCAGGCATCGAGGTACACCCTGAGCGAGCGGTACCTCTTCAGCAGCTCGCCCATCTTCGCGAGCGCGCGCGCCTGCCAGTCCTCGGGTAGCTTTCCCGGGAAACCGAGCGCCTCGTTCATCTTGTCGGAAGCCGCATACGGCTTGCTCGCCGCCATCGCATCGCGCGCGAGGATCGGGATGACCGGGTACTCCTTGAGCGCCGGCGCCTGGACGGCAGCCTGGGCCATGGTCAGTCCCTTGCCCAGGCAGCGACGTGGCGCCGCTCGCGCGCGTCGTCGGCCTGGTTGCGCGTCGGGCTGAAGAACACGCCCGGCGCGTGCAGGAGCTTGGAGGCCGGGAACACCACCATGAGCGCGAGCACCAGCGTCAGGTGCGCGAGGAGCAGTGGGTCGGCGGGCAGCGGCTGCCAGTCGAAGGCGATCAGCCCGAGCATGAATTCCTTGAGCGCCACGATGTCGGTGTGCGCGACGTACTTCATGCCGAGCCCGGAGAGCGCGATGCCCGCGAGCAGCGCGAGCATCAGGTGGTCCGACCAGGTCGAGATATAGCGGATGCGCTCGACGAGGAAGCGCCGCGCCCACAGGCCGGCGAGGCCGGCGACGAGGGCGATGCCCGCGTACACGCCGAACGGCTGCACGAACGCCACCCAGCTCCACACCGGCTGGATGAAGTAGCGCAGGTGGCGCAGCAGCACCAGCGCGAGCGCAACGTGGAACAACCAGCCGAACAGCCAGATCCACTTGTTCGAGCGGAACAGGCTCTCGAACAGCACGACCTCGCGCGCAACGCGCGCGGCCGCCCCGGTGCGCGTCATCGGCGCGGGAGTGGTCGGGATCCTGAGCGGCGCCGGCGCGCGCGCGTACTCGACCACGCGCCACGCCACGCCGCCTACGAGCACGGCCGTGGCCGCGTAGAACAGCGAGGCGTACAGCGCGGCGAGCACGGGGTCAGACGCAGCCGGTCGGCTTTGGCAGCCCCGCGATCTTGCACGCCTGCTTCGCCGGCCCGTAGGGAAACAGCTCGTACAGGTACTTGTTGTTGCCCTTGTCCGGACCGAGCTTCTTGCCGATCGCCTTGGTGAGCACGCGGATCGCCGGCGCGATCTGGTACTCGTTGTAGTACTCGCGCAGGAAGTTGATCACCTCCCAGTGGTTCGGCGTCAGCTCGACCTTCTCCTCGTTCGCGAGGAACTGCGCGACATCCTCGTTCCAGTCCGCCAGATTGGTGAGGTAGCCCTCCTCGTCGGTCTCGTAGGCCTTGCCGTTCAGATCGAATGCACCCATGTCGCCTCCAGTGTGTGAAACCCGTCTAAAGCCAGGACTGGCAGTTCGGCTGCTCGCACGCGAGCTCCACGAAGCCGCCGTAGTCCACCAGTTGAATTCCGTCCATCACCCGTCCCGCCACGCCGCGCGCCTCGAGGTCGGGCTTGAGCGCGTACACCTTGATGCGCGCCATCGCATCCTTCAGGCCCGCCTCCGCGGCGCTGCCGCGCGTCGCCGCGTACACGCCGTCCTCGATGAGGAGCAGCGCCGAGCCGGGCTGCGCGAGCCGCAGGCAGGCCTCGAGCGCGTTGCGCTCGTAGGGGCTCTTGTTCACGATGTGCAGCACGTCCTCTCCTTCAGAAGCTGATCACCACGTCCTGCGACGCCATCAGCCCGGCGAGCTCGTCCGAGGACAGCACCTGGGTATCGACCAGCAGATCCTCCTCCGACAGGCCGCGCCGCTCGAGCGCCTCGCGCTCGACGTACAGCTTCTCGATGTCGTAGCCCTCGAGCGCGCGGTAGGTCGGCGAGAAGTTCTTCGTTTCGATCGCCTTGGTCTGCTGGCCCTTGACCAGCTGGTACACGCCGTCGTCGACGAAGGCGAGCGACACGTCCTGGTCGAATGCGGCGCTGATCAGCACGACTTCAAGGCCTTCGAGCGCGTAAATCGTCCCGTAGGGGGCCTTGCGGTTCACGAACATGAATTTCTTTGTGATGCTCATGCGCGCGCCTCAGTCCCCGAAGACGACAAGGCGATCGCCCTGGATGCCCGCCTCGACCAGCTGTCCGAGGCCCGAGATGCGGAACCCCGGCGCGAGCAGCTCGTCCTTGATGCCGCGCCTGAGCGCAGCGGCCACGCAGACGACCAGGTCCACCCCGTGCTGCTCGGCGAGCTTCGACCAGCGGTTGACTATGTGGCGGTCGTCCTGCGGCGGCTCGGTGTATTTGGTCGCGTTGTTCACTCCGTCGTGATAGAAGAACACGCGAAAAATCTCGTGGCCCTTCTCCAGCACCGCCTTGGCGAACAGGTACGCCGAGTCGCTCGCCTGGTGCGTATAGGGGCCTTCGTTCACGAGGATGCCGAACTTCACGCGTGCCTCAGAATCGGATGTGCGCCGAGGTGTTCAGCGTGTAACGCGAGCCGCGCCAGTCGTCGATGTGGTACTTGGTGAACGGCAGCCCCGTCTTCCTGAAGAACGCCGGCCAGCCGATCCTCTCGATCCAGTCGGACATGCGCTCCCAGGGGCGGCCGTCCGCCTTGTAGGTGGCGAGGATCTTCTTCACCACCTCGGCTACCTCCGGCCAGCGCGGCGGGTTGTTCGGCAGCCCCGACGCGACCAGCTTGTGGAAGGTCGGACGGATGCGCGCGTTCGAATTCTTGCCGCCGACCCAGATCGCGATCTTCGAGTACTCCGGGTCGTTGATTTGCATCGGCGGGCACGGGGGATAGCAGGCGCCGCAGCACACGCACTTCTTCTCGTCCACCTCGAGCGAGGGCTTGCCGTTCACCAGCGCCGGGCGGATCGCCGCCACGGGGCAGCGCGCCACCACCGCGGGGCGCTCGCACACGTTCGCCACCAGGTCGTGGTTGATCTTCGGCGGCTTGGTGTGCTGCACGATGATCGCGATGTCGGCCTGGCCGCCGCAGTTGATCTCGCAGCACGAGGTCGAGAGCTTGACGCGGTTCGGCATCTCGCACTTGACGAACTCGTCGTACAGCTCGTCCATCAGCGACTT
>DASPRX010000241.1:0-11678 GCA_035624235.1 Burkholderiales bacterium
GTACGCGGGGTTGATGTTGCCCAGGATGATGCCCGCCTTGGCGGTGGCGAACTGCACCAGCACCCACTCGGCGCAGTTCTGCGACCAGATGCCCACCCGGTCACCCTTTTCCAGGCCCAGGCGCAGCAGCCCCGCGGCGAGGTTGTCGACGCGGCGCTTCAGCTCGCCGTAGGTCCAGCGGATCCCCTGGTGGCGCACCACCAGCGCCTCGCGCTCGCGGTGCTTAAGCGCGATGCGGTCGAAGTGCTCGCCGATCGTCTCGCCGATGAGCGGCACCTGCGAGGCGCCGTGCACGTAGCTCGGCTTCCTGTCCATGTCTCCTCCCGTCCGTCCGTCCGGGCTTCGATCCTACTACCCTAGAATACCGGGGTCACCGACCGGAGCGCGCATGGCTGACACACTTGCAATCCCGCTGGACTTCCAGGACCGCTGCGTGCTGCTGACCGGCGCCGCGGGCAACCTCGGTCGATCGCTCGCCGCGGCCTTCGCGGCGCGCGGCGCGCAGCTCGCGCTGGTCGATCTCAAGCGCGAGGCGCTCGAGAAGGCCTACGGCGCCGAGGGCGAGCGGCGCCTGTTCGCCCCGGCCAACCTGCTCGAGCAGCGCGAGGTGGACGCGGCGGTGCGCGCGGTCCTCGCGCGCTTCGGCCGCATCGACGTGCTGTTGAACGTCGCCGGCGGCTTCCGCATGGGCGAAGCGGTGCACGAGACTGCCGACGCAACCTGGAACTTCCTCTTCGACCTGAACGCGCGCAGCCTGCTGCACGCGGTGCGCGCGGTGGTGCCGCACATGCTCGCGGCCGGTGGCGGCAAGGTGGTCAACGTCGGCGCGTTCGCCGCGCAAAAAGGCGGCGCGCACATGGGCGCCTACGCCGCGGCGAAGAGCGCCGTGATCCGGCTCACCGAGTCGATGGCAGCCGAGCTGCGCGAGAGGAACGTGAACGTCAACTGCGTGCTGCCGACGATCATCGACACACCCGAGAACCGCGCCGCGATGCCAGCGGCCGACCCGGCGCGCTGGGTCGCGCCCGCGGACCTCGCGAACGTGATCGCGTTCCTCGCCTCGGACGCGGCGCGCGCGGTGCACGGCGCCGCGCTGCCGGTCGCGGGGCTGTCCTAGCCGATCGAGCCCATCGGCCCCGGGTAGGACACCTCCTGCAGCTTGCCGGTGTCGACGTCGTAGATGAAGCCGCGCACCGTCATTGCGTCGGCCCCGCCCGTCGGAATCCAGGGGTGGTTGAGAATCGCCGACATGCCGCGCCGCACGTCCCACTCCAGCCGCTCGATCTGCTTGGCGTTCGGCGCGCCGTCGAGCGGCTCGAGCGCGCCGCGGAAGGCGTGGAACTGCGCCGGCGTCGAGGCGTGCTTCTTGCAGGAAACGAACTTCCGGCTGGTCGCCTGGCCGAGGAGCTTCTCGGCCGCCGCGTCGCCTTCCAGCCCCGCCTTCAGCAGGTCGTCGCTGAAGGCGAGCATGCCGCAGCG
The DNA here is from genome assembly GCA_035624235.1 of Burkholderiales bacterium. GTDB lineage: Bacteria > Pseudomonadota > Gammaproteobacteria > Burkholderiales > SG8-39 > DAHVFK01. Next base: position 1,480 of record DASPRX010000241.1, read on the forward strand.
CGTGTGGTGGATGAGGATGATCTCGTTGGTGTTCAGCAGGTGGTGCGAGATGATCAGGCAGCGGATCGCGTCGTCGGTCACCACGCCGCCCGCATTGCGGATGATGTGCGCTTCGCCGGTCTGCAGGCCGAGCAGGTCCTCGACGTCGAGGCGCGCGTCCATGCACGCCACCACCGCGACGCGCTTCGCGGGCTGGATCGGCTGCTTGCCGGGATGCGACGCCTTGTGCAGAGCCTGCTTGCCTGCGTAGGCCTGGTTATTCTTCAGGAACTGGTCGGTGTTGGACGCCATGGTCGTGCCTCCTTGGGTGGACTACAGTAGGAACCCCAATGGCACAGCCTAGACCTTTCGCATTGCAGGTTCCAGAGCCGGCGCTCATCGACCTGCGCGCGCGCCTCGCGCGCACGCGCTGGCCGGACGAGCCGCCGCTCGAGCCCTGGTCGACCGGCACGAGCCTTGCGTACGCGCAAAGCCTGGTGGCGTATTGGAAGGAGGAGTTCGACTGGCGCGCGCAGGAAACAAGGATCAACGAGCTGCCGCAGTTCAAGGTTCCGCTCGGCGGCATCGAGCTGCACTTCATCCACGTCGAGGGCAGGGGCAAGCACCCGCTGCCGCTCCTTCTGCTGCACGGCTGGCCGGGCTCGATCGTCGAGTTCCTCGACCTGATCCCGCTGCTCACCGAGCGCTACACCGTGGTCGCGCCGTCGCTGCCGGGCTATACGCTTTCCTTCCAGCCGGGCCAGCCGCGCTTCGGGGTCGAGGAGATGGCCGATGCCTGCGCCGCGCTGATGAGCGAGGTGCTCGGCTACAAGCGCTTCGGCGTGCAGGGCGGCGACTGGGGCGCGTTCATCGGCTCGCGCCTCGCGGCGCAATACCCCGAGCGCGTCTCGGGGCTGCACCTCAACCTGCTCGCGTTGCCGCGCGACCCGCAGCCATTTGACAGTCCGACGGCGGAAGAGCGGGCGTATCTCGAGCAGCTCAAGCGCTTCGCGCGCGAGGAGACCGGCTACCAGTGGATCCAGGGTACCAAGCCGCAGACGCTCGCCTACGGCCTCACCGACTCGCCCGCGGGGCTCGCCGCCTGGGTCGTCGAGAAGTTTAGGACCTGGAGCGACTGCGGCGGCGACCCCGAGAACGCGATCGCGCGCGACGACATGCTCGCCAACATCTCGCTTTACTGGTTCACGGGCGCGATCGGCTCGTCGTTCTGGCCGTACTACGCGCGCCGGCACCGCCCCTGGCCGATCGGCGAAGGGAACACGGTCGGCGTGCCGCTCGGCTACGCGCAGTTCCCGAAGGAGATCCTCACGCCGCCGCGCTCGCTCGCCGCGAAGCTCTACACCGACATCCGCCGCTGGACGGCGATGCCCAGGGGCGGCCACTTCGCCGCCCTCGAGCAGCCCGAGGTGCTCGCGGCGGAAATCCTGGCGTTCTTCGCCGGCCTCGGCTAGGCGGGCGTTTTCTTCTTCAGCGGCCCGATCGACCGGGCGCCGCTACCGATGAGCGCGAGCGCGAACATCGCGGCCGCCCAGAGCACCGGGTATTCCCAGCCGCCGCCCTTGGACGTGAACACCCATCCATTCGGCCAGTGGACCGAAGCGATGACGAGCAGCTCGATGCCGAGTAGCGCGGCTACCGGGCGCACGCACAGGCCGATGATGAGCAGCCCGCCGCCGACGAGCTCGAGCGCGAAGGCCACGTAGGCGAGCCAGCCCGGAAAGCCGATCGCCCCGAAGTACTTCGCCGTTCCCGGCAGGGTGAAGACGAGCAGCTTGACGAGCGCGTGGGCGATGAACAGCGCGCCGGACACGACGCGCAGCAGCAGGGCGCCGTAGGGCGCGGTGTGAGCATCGATCATGGTGACCCCCTCATCGATGGTTGTTGTCGGGCGCGCCAAGTCTACCCCCGGAATAAAACGGCGCGTACTACGGTCTTGCACGGTGAACAGCGACGGAGGACAGGATGTCAGGAACGATCGATCGCAGGGCCTTTCTCAGGCTCGCCGGGCTGGGCGGCGCGGTGTTCGCCTCGGGACTGGGCTGCGCCGCGCGAAGCGGCGAACCGATGGACCAGCGCGCGGCCGAGGACGACTTCTACTTCGTGCAGCTCTCGGACTCGCACTGGGGATTCCAGGGTCCGGTGGTCAACCCGGATGCGCGCGGCACGCTGCCGAAGGCGGTGGCCGAGGTGAATGCGCTCCCCGTGCAGCCGGACTTCATCGTCTTCACGGGCGACCTGACGCACACCACCGACGACCCGGCCGAGCGGCGCCGGCGGCTCGGCGAGTTCCGCGACATCGTGCGCGGGCTGAAGAATCAGAATATCCACTTCATGCCCGGCGAGCACGACGCCTCGCTCGACCGCGGGGCGGCTTTCGGCGAGTACTTCGGTGCGACGCACTACGCGTTCGACCACAAGGGCGTGCACTTCATCGTGCTGGACAACGTTTCCGACCCCGCGGCGCGAATCGGCGAGGAGCAGCTCGCCTGGCTCGCGGCGGACCTCGCGCGCCAGCCGCGCGACGCGCGCATCGTGGTGTTCACGCACCGGCCGCTGTTTCCGCTCTTCCCGCAGTGGGACTGGGCGACGCGCGACGGCGACCGCGCGCTCGCGGCGCTCATGCCCTACAGCAACGTGACCGTGTTCTACGGCCACATCCACCAGGAAAACCATCATCGCACCGCGCACATCGAGCACCACTCGGCGCACTCGCTCATCTTCCCCCTGCCGGCGCCGGGCTCGCAGCCGAGGCGCGATCCGGTGCGCTGGGACCCCGCCCACCCGTACCGGGGCCTGGGCTGGCGCGAGGTCGAGGCCGAGGCGCGCCCGCCCGCGTACGCGATCACCGAATTTCCCGTGAGGAGCTGAGCCATGCCGTCGCGCCGCCGCTTCATCGCCGGGGCCGCCGCGGCGCTGGCGGCGGGCGCCGCGGGCCTAATCGCCGCCGCGCCCGCCGAGCCGGTGATCCGCGTCACCGCGCGCCGCTTCGTCTTCCTGCCGAACGTGCTCACGCTCAAGCTCGGCGCTCCGGTGACGCTCGAATTCACCAGCGCGGACGTGGTGATGGGCTTCAGCCTGCCGGACTTCAGCGTGCGCACCGACATCATTCCCGGACAGGTATCGCGGCTGCGCTTCACGCCGGACAAGGCGGGCACCTTCACCTTCCTGTGCGACATCTTCTGCGGCGACGGGCACGAGGGCATGAATGGCACGCTGCACGTGGTCGCCTGAGGCGCGCCGCCGGAGTAGCATGGCCCCCCCGAGGTCTATGGCCCCCCCGTGAGCGATCGCCGCAGCCGCTTCGAGCAGCTGGTGCTGCCGCACCTCGATGCGGCCTACAACCTCGCGCGCTGGCTGACGCGCAACGACCATGACGCGCAGGACGTGGCGCAGGAGGCGATGCTGCGCGCCTATCGCTTCGCCGACGGGCTGCGCGGCGAGCCGCGCCCCTGGCTGCTCGCGATCGTGCGCAATGCCTGCATGAGCTGGCTGCAGGCGAACCGGCCGGCGGAGCTCGCCGGCGCGCTCGATGTCGATGCGGCCGAGGTCGAGTCCGACCGCGCGGACGGGCCGGAGGCGCTCGCCGAGCGCGCGATCGAACGGCGCGTGCTGAACGAGGCGATCGCGGCGCTGCCGCCGCAGTTCCGCGAGGTGCTGGTGCTGCGCGAGCTGGAAGAGCTCGCCTACAAGGACATCGCGCGCATCGCCGGCGTGCCGATCGGCACGGTGATGTCGCGGCTCGCGCGCGCGCGCCGGCTGCTCGCCGACTCGGCGCGCGTGATCGCCCGGGCGGCGAAGGCGAAGGTGGCCGAATGATCCCCCAGGACGCGGCGCGCCTGCTGCACGCCTACCTCGACGGCGAGCTCGACCCGGCGAACAGCCGCGCGCTCGAGGCCGAGCTCGCCCGGAGCGCCGAGCTGCGCACGGCGCTCGAGCGCCTGCGTGCCCAGTCGGAGTCGATTCGCGCGCTGGCCGACTACCACGCGGCGCCGGCGGCGCTGCGCGCGCGGCTGGGCGCCGAGATCGGCGAAGCAGGCGGAGTGCGCGGCTCCTGGACGCGTGCCTGGCGCGGCGCGGCGGCGCTCGCCGCGGGCGCTGCGGCCGGCGTGCTGCTCGCGCTGTGGCTCCTGCGCCCCGCCGCCGACGCGGGCCTCGCGCGCGAGCTGGTCGAGAGCCACGTGCGCGCGACGCTCGGCGGACGGCTATACGACGTGGCTTCCTCCGACCAGCACACGGTCAAGCCCTGGCTGAGCGCGCGCCTGCCGTACTCGCCGCCGGTGGCCGACTTCTCGCAGCACGGCTTCGAGCTGGTGGGCGCGCGGCTCGATTTCGCCGCCGGGCGGCGCGTCGCGGTGCTGGTGTACCAGCGCCGCCGGCACATGATCGACGCCTACGTTTGGCCGCAGGCGGAGGCGCCGGCGGTGCGCGCGGGCGAGCGCGACGGCTTCAACGTCGAGCCGGTGGCGCACGACGGCATGCGCTTCGTGCTGGTGTCCGACCTGAACCGGAACGAGCTGGACGACCTGGCGCGGCTCATTGCCGCGGCGCAGTGAGCTAGAACAGCGCGCGCAGCTTCCTGCCGAGCCGCCACACGGAGAGGAACAGCAGCGCACCGCGCGCGCCGTGCGCGAGCAGGCGTCGCGGGCCGAGCGCGAGGGCGAGCACGGCGCCGAGCACGAGGAGCAGCGGCCGCGCGGTGGCGAGGCGCGCCGCGCGCGCCGTCGGATCGACGAACCACAGCGTGCCGTGCAGCTCGGCGGCGTCGAGCGCGAGTTGCTGGCGCTGCGCCTCGGAGGCGGCGAGCAGCGCCGCGCGCCGCGCGACGATCGTATCGAGGTGCGCTCTCATTCGCGGGACAGGGTTTCGTGGTCGCGCGCGAGCTCGGCGAGCGTGGACTGGAACAGCCGCGGGCGCGCCTTCGCGCGCGCGCGGAAGCCGACGATCGCCACCGCCGCGGCGACGAGCGAAGTCCCGCCGATCAGGCCTGCAACCAGCAGGCGGTGCGTGTCCCAGAAGATCGCCATCAGCGCGAGCCCGCACAGCAGGAACGCGGCGGCGGAGAGCACCACCGCGCCCACGCCCCAGAGAAGGAGCGACAGCAACCGCTCGCGCTGCTCCTCGAGCTCGGTGACGACGAGGTCGAGCCGCGTGTGCGCGAGCGCGACCAGCGTCGCGAGCGTGCGCCGCAGCGAAGCGAACACGCCGGTTTCCGGCGCGGCTCCGGAATCGGCCATCGCGCGGGACTACTTGCGTCCGAGCAGGATGCCGAGCACCAGGCCCACGCCCGCGGCGACGCCGATCGACTGCCAGGGATTCTGGTGCACATACTCGTCGGTCACCTTGGCGGTTTGGCGCGACTGCAGCGTGACCTGGTCGCCGAGCGCGGCCATGCGCACCTTGGCCTGATCCACCGAAGCCTGGGCGCGCGCGCGCACGGCGGCGACCTTGTCGTTCGCCTGTCCCGCGGTCGCCTTGAGCAGCTCCTCCGCGTCGCCCACCACGACCCGCAGATCGTCCATCAGCTTGTCGACCGTTACGTCCTTCATTGCAATCTCCATTGGCTGGTTCACGAGCACACGATAGCCTGCGTGCAAGGCGCGGATTTGAGCCAGATCAAGCGCGGCACCGGCAACGGCGTACCATGCGGGGGCGCCGGGAAGCCCAAGTGCGCGACAAATGCCCCAGAGCGACCTCAACCAAGCGACCAGCACGCTCATCGACCTGGCGATCAGGTTCGGGCCGAAGCTGCTCGTCGCGATTCTGGTCCTCGCGGCCGGCTACTACGTCGGGCGCTGGGTCGGCGCGTTCGTCGAGCGCTGGCTCGGCAAGCTGCACCTCGAGCCGCCGGTGCAGCTGCTGCTGGTGCGCGTCGCGCGCCTGGTGGTGCTCGCGCTGTTCCTCATCGTCGCGCTGCAGAACCTGGGCGTCGACCTGCTGCCGCTGATCGCGGGCCTGTCGGTTGCGGGGGCCGCGGTCGCGCTGGCGATGCAGGGGGTGCTCGGCAACCTGGCCGCCGGGCTCACCATCATCTTCACCAAGCCGTTCCGCGTCGGCGAGTACGTCGCCATGGTCGGCGTCGAGGGGCGCGTCGATTCGATCGACCTGTTCACCACGCAGCTCAGCCACCCGGACCGCTCGGTGGTGGTGGTGCCGAACCGCAAGATCGTCGGCGAGATCCTGCACAACTACGGCGAGATCCGGCAGCTCGACCTGAAGGTCGAGATTGCAACCGGCGCGCACCTCGAGCGCGCGCTCGCGGCGATCGACGAGGCGGTGGCCGCCAACGCGCGCGTGCTGCGCGAGCCGGCGCCGGTGATCGGCGTCGCGCAGCTCGGCGCCGGCACGATCGGCATCGCCATCAAGCCCTGGGTGAAGGTGGCCGACTACGTCGCCGCGGGCGGCGAGCTGAACCTCGCGATCGTGGAGAAGCTGCGCGCCGCCGGCGTCGACTACCCGATGTCGGCGCGCAACGTGCGCCTCGTCAACCCTTGAGGTCCCCGGGCGGTACCGGCACGCGCGCCGCCGCGCTCGGGCTGCTCGCGCTCGCCAATCTCTTCTGGGCGGGCAACTGGGTGATCGGCCGGCTGCTGCGCGGCGCCTTCGACCCGGTGACGCTCACCTTCCTGCGCTGGACCGTGGCGGCGCTCGCGCTCGCGCCGTTCGCGGCGCCCGCTGCATTCCGGGCGCGTGGCGCGATCCGCACGCACGCCGGCGTGCTGCTGCTGCTCGCGCTCACCGGGGTGGCGCTGTTCCAGTTCCTCGTCTACCTCGGCCTGCGCTCGACCAGCACGATCAACGCGGTACTGCTCAACTCCTCGATGCCGGTGTTCATGCTGCTGGTCTCGTGGCTGCTCGAGCGCGAGCGCGGCACGCCGCGGCAGGTTGCCGGCATGCTCGTCTCGCTCGTGGGGATCCTCGTCATCCTCTCGCAGGGCGAGCTCGCGAACCTGCTCGCGCTCGAGGTGCACGCGGGCGACGCCTGGATCCTGCTCGCCATGCCGGCGTGGGGCGTCTATTCGGTGCTCCTGAAGCGCCGCCCGCCGGCCCTGAGCGGCGTTGCATTCCTGTTCGTGATCTCGGTGGCCGGCGCTCTCATGCTCGCGCCGTTCGCGGCTCTGGAGGCCTGGCGCTCGCCTCTGCACTGGCCGGGCGCCGCGCCGGCGGCGGGCGTCGCCTACGTCGCGCTGTTCGCCTCGGTCGCGGCGTTCATCTGCTGGAACCGCGGCGTCGCCGTCGTCGGAGCGAACACTGCGGGCTTCACGCTGCACCTGCTGCCCGCGTTCGGTACCGTGCTCGCGATGGCCTTCGCCGGCGAGAGCTTCCACCCGTACCACGCAGCCGGCATCGCCACCATCCTCGCCGGCGTGGTCGTCGCGACGAAGGCGCCTAGCGGTTGACGAGCGCGCGCCGGATCACGCGCAGCTTCGCCTTCACCTTCTGCTCGTTCGCCAGGCCCAGGCGCATCATGATCTTCTGCCCGGCCGAGCGCTCCTCCAGCGCCGGGTCGGCGAAGGTGTAGAGCACCTTCGGCTGGTCGAGCACGATCGGGTTCTGCGGCTCCGGCGCGGCGAGCAGGTCGTCGATCGCCTCGAACAGGCGGTCGTTGAAATAGCGGTTCGGATAGCCGAGGCCCTGGTAGGCCTTCTGGAACAGCGGATAGAAGTACACGTACACGCGCACCATCTTCTTCGCCGGCAGCGCTTCGAACAGCGTCACGTACGCGTCGTAGCGCGCCGCGTTCGCCGCGCCGATCGTCGTCGTGCCGTTCGACTTGTCCACCACGAACGCGCCTGCCACCGGCTTTACCGGCATCACCTTCTCCGGCGCGTTGTGGCGCGGCAGGTTGTCCACCGTCGCCACGATGCGCGTGATCACGCGGTCCGCGTACACGTACTTCGCCACCGCGTCCGGCCCGATCAGCCCCGCGATCGCCTCGAGCATCTGCTGATCGCTGCCCTCGAGCGTGGGCAAAGGCTCCGCAGCCTTCGCCGGCGCCTCCTCGGTGGGCGCGGCCTGCTCGATCGGATGCTGGATCGCCGGCGGTGACTGCACCTGCGGCGCGGGCGCCGGAACCGGCGTGGACTGCGGCGTCGTCACCGGCATGCCCGGCGGCTTCTGCTGAATCTCCTGCCAGAACCAGTAAGCGCCGCCGACCGCGATAAGTATCGCGGCGAGCAACCACCCCACCAGCTTGCCGCGGCCTGACGACTTCTCCAGCCAGTACGGCGCGCCCTCGTTGCGAGGAACGACCTTCTCTAGTTCACTTCCGGGTTCGCCTTCCATGGGCGAGAGGATACTCGCATAAGATGACGCTCGAAATCACACTGTGCTCCGGGGGAACTCCATGAACGTGACTGTCGGCCCCGATCAGACCGTACGTCAGCATGCGACGCGACACTGGCCAGTCGAGGCTGTTCTCCAGCTCTTCGAGCTGCCATTCAACGACCTTCTGCACCGGGCTCACCTCGTGCACCGCGCGCATTTCGATCCGAACACCGTGCAGCTGTCGACGCTGCTGTCGATCAAGACCGGCGGCTGCCCGGAAGACTGCCAATACTGCCCGCAGGCCAAGCGCTATAACACCGGCGTAGAAGACGAGCCGCTCATGACCCATGACGCGGTGCTCGCCGCGGCCAGGACCGCGAAGGCAAACGGCGCCACGCGCTTTTGCATGGGGGCTGCCTGGCGCGGACCGAAGGAGCGCGACCTCGAGCGCGTCCTGCCGCTCGTTGCCGCCGTGCACGATCTCGGCCTGGAGACCTGCGCGACCCTCGGGTTGCTAAAGGACGGCCAGGCCGAGCAGCTCAGGCGGGCCGGCCTCGACTACTACAACCACAACCTCGACACCGCGCCCGAATTCTACGGAAAAATCATCTCGACCCGCGAATACCAGGACCGGCTCGATACGCTGGAGCGCGTGCGGCATGCCGGGCTACGCGTGTGCTGCGGAGGCATCGTCGGCATGGGCGAGAATCGCGCGCAGCGCGCGGGTCTGATAGCGCAGCTCGCCAACCTGAATCCGCCTCCCGAGTCCGTGCCGATCAACAACCTCGTCCAGGTGGAGGGCACACCTCTGTTCGGCCGCGACGCCATCGACCCGTTCGAGTTCGTGCGCATGATCGCCGTCGCGCGTATCACCATGCCTGAGAGCCACGTCCGCCTTTCCGCGGGAAGGCGGGAGCTCGGCGAAGGCATCCAGGCGCTGTGCTTCTTCGCGGGAGCCAATTCCATCTTCTACGGCGACAAGCTGCTCACCACCGGCAATCCCGACGCGCAGGCGGACCGAAATCTGATGGCTAGGCTCGGGATCGTTCCGGAAAGTTGATCGCACAGAGCCCCATCAGTACAGCGACGATACGAACTCTTCGACAGGCTTGGGTAGCAGATCCTGCGGGTGATCTCCACCGAGCGTCGCCAGTCCACTCTTGCCGCTGATGACGGCTGACTCGACGGCCTTGCCCGTCTGCACGTCGACGATTTCCACTTTCACCTCGACCCGATCCGGAATTCCCGACCATTCGGTCGCTCGATCCTCCCAGGGAAGGATCGTCGGATAGATGAGGTATTTAACCTTCTTCGCGCGCGCCGTCACGAGCGCATCGTCAAAGCTTTCGTATCCGTGGGACATCTCGACGTTCTGCGCATGCTTCGAGAAGGCCGAGACGAGCGTCTGCGACGTCATTGCGCCCGAACCTGCGTAAACCGCGGTGCCATAGGCCCCGTCACGGCATACCGCGATGTAGAGTGAATCAGTATTCGTCAGCTTTGTGCCGGTCGCGCCTTCACGTACGAGTTGATGTGTGTCGGCGCAGCCGAGAAGCCACCCGGCGAGCGCGAACGCAGCCAAAATTTTCCATTTCGATCCCACGAGACACCTCGCAAAGTTAGTAGGGAAACTGGCAAGACATCAGGCGTCACCTCGCACAAGAGGGACCAGGAATGTGTGGAGCAGTCCCATGGCGAAGACACCGCCTATTACCGCAACTATTCCAAGCGGCAGATCTCCGGACGTCATGAGCGCATAGCCGCCCAGAAACGCCGGGATCGCCGCGAGGATCCCCGTCCAATGCGCCGCCACCGGCTTCCCGCACGATCGGCACTTGACCACACGCCCGGGCCCGAGCGCGGATTTCTGCCAGAGGCTCATGGCAGCGCGATTGCAGTGAGGACATTCGACCATCGGCGTGACCCTTAAAGAC
>DASPRX010000226.1:0-14137 GCA_035624235.1 Burkholderiales bacterium
TCGTGCGCGCGCAGCGCGGCGTACCAGGGATAGGGGTCGTCGATGAAGCCGGCCGGCGCGCGCGTGAGCTGGAAGTCGCGTACCTCGTCGGCGGAGGGCATTCGGTTATTATGCCGCCATGCAGCGGGTCCCGATGGCCGACTTCGAGCCCGGCCTGAAGAAGAGGCTCGAAGAGCTCTGGGGGAGGCCGGTCAACCTGTACCGCGCGCTCGCCAACCATGCACCGCTCGCCGCGGCCTGGACCGAGTTCGCGAACTCCATCCGCCACGACAGCCGCACGCCGCGGCCCTTGCGCGAGCTGATGATCCTGCGCACCGCGCAGCTCGCGCGCTCGGAGTACGAGTGGGCGCAGCACCTGAAGATGGCGCGCAAGGCGGGCGTGCGCGAGGCGCAGATCGCGGCGCTCGCGCGCTGGCGCGAGTCGCCCGAATTCGACGCGCGCGAGCGCGCGGCGCTCGCGCTCACCGAGGGCGTGATGGCCTGCGACGTGACCGACGCCGTGCACGCCGAAGCCGCGCGCCATTTCGACCACGCCGAGTACGTCGAGCTCGCGCTGACCGCGGGCTTCTACGCCATGGTCTCGAGGATGCTCGACGCGCTGCGCGTCGAGCTCGACCCCGACGCGCGCGAGCATTCGCCGCGCCTCGCCTGACGACGCCGATGACGAACCCGCCGCGGAGCTACCGCTACTACGACTTCGTGATGGCGGCGTTCGTCACGGTGCTGATCTGCTCGGACCTGATCGGTCCGGCGAAGATCGCGCAGGTGCACGTGCCGTGGCTCGACGTCTCCTACACCTTCGGCGCGGGCGTGCTCTTCTTCCCGATCTCGTACGTGTTCGGCGACATCCTCACCGAGGTGTACGGCTACGCGCGCGCGCGGCGGGTGATCTGGGCCGGGTTCGCGGGCCTGGGCTTCGCCTCGTTCATGGCCACGGTGGTGGTGGTGCTGCCGCCGGCGCCGTTCTGGCAGCACCAGGACGCCTACGAGATCGCCTTCGGCAACACCTGGCGCATCGTGGCCGCCTCGATGACCGCGTACTTCTGCGGCGAGTTCGTGAACTCCTTTGTGCTCGCCAAGATGAAGATCATGACGCAGGGGAAATGGCTCTGGACGCGCACCATCGGCTCGACCATCTTCGGCGAGGCGGTGGACTCGATGATCTTCTACCCGCTCGCGTTCTACAACACGGGCATCATCCCGAACGACAAGCTGCCGCTCGTGATGTGGGCGCAGTTCTTCACCAAGGTCATGGTCGAAGTGGTGTTCACCCCGGTCACCTACAAGGTGGTGGGCGCGCTCAAGCGCGCCGAGCAGGAGGACTACTACGACCGGCGCACCGACTTCAACCCGTTCACGCTGAAGGCGTAAGGCGGACACGTGAAGTTCCGGGTTCCACGCCTCGGTGAACTTCTGGTGCGCGCTGGAATCGTCGCGACGGCGCGGATCGACGAGGCGCTCGCCCGGCAGATCGGCACAAACAGGAGGGTCGGCGAGTTGCTGGTGGAGATGGGCCTGCTGCAGGAGGTGGAGCTCTCGGCGACGCTCTCCATTCAGGAAGTCCTGCGTGAGGGCAGCGTCGAAACGGCGCAAAGGATCGCCGATCGGCTGGGCACGATTCTGCTCAATTCCGCAGCCGTTTCGGGCACGCAGCTCGAGCGTGCGCTAGCCGAGCAGGCGCAGACGGGCGAGCTGCTCGGCCAGGTTCTGGTGCGGCAGGGCGCGATCACGTCCGAGCAGCGGCAGGGTGCGCTGCGCATCCAGGGCGGACTCGCCGGACGGCTGCACGGGCGCTTCCTGATCGGGCGGCTGCTCGCCGACGCCGGCGCGATCACGGAAGCCGCGCTCGAAAGTGCAATCCGGCGGCAACTGGGAAGCGGCAAACCGCTCGGGGAGTTGCTCGTCGAGGCGGGCCAGCTGACAGATACCACGCTCTATGAGTTCCTCGAGCGCCAGCAACGCTTGCGCGCGGCGCTTCTCGTGGGCGCGAGCTCCGCGACCGATGCCGGCCCAGAGGGCGCGGACGATAGCTAGCGGCAGGGCACCGCGCCCAGGTCTAGGAACGGGTCGGCGGTGTGGCGTACCCGGATGGTCGCCGTGCAGGATGGCGTGCCCTGAACGCGCAACGTGTAATCGCCCGGCTCGAGATCCTCGAAATAGAACTCGCCGCGCTGCGCGGTGAACGAGGAGAAGCTGCGCCCGGCGCCGCTCACCGCGAGCTCGCGCAGATCGAGCGGTACGCGCTTGCCGTCGCGCTCGATGACCAGAGCGCCGTAGACCGCCTGCACCGCCTTGAGCTGGAAGTTCACCGCGCTGCCGCTGCGGTTTGGCGGCGAAACGGTCAGCTGCGAGCGTGGATAGCGATAATTCAGCGGCAGGTCCTGCGCGCGGAAGCTGATGTCATTGTCGTAGAAGGCGTTCAGGTTGGTCGCCACGACCTCGCCGTGCGCGTCGCTTTTGCCCTGCAGCCAGCCGTTGGTGTAAACGGGCACGCCGGGGACGTCGCCCACCCTGACCACCGCGAAGCTGTCGAGGATCGGACGCGAGGCGAACAGGGTGCCGTCCACGTAGCCGACGCCGCCGGCGAAGAAAACGCGCGAAGAGCCCTGCTCCACGTTTTTGTTGCTGGATGTGACGGCGTCGACGCCGGCGATCGCGTGCTCCGCATTGAGCTGGAACTGACCTCTGCCGACCGCGGCACTCGTGCCGCCGAGTTCCTCGCGCCCGCCTTCGACCGTGTAACCGTAGCCTACGCCGAGCGGAACGGCCTTCTGCAGCCCGACGCTCTGAAAATTCGAGCTCGGCGCGCCGCCCGCGCGCCCGACCGCGGAGGTTTCGCGGTCGAAGTAGTAGGTGAACGAGATGAGCCACGTGTTGCTCGCCAGGGGCTGCTCGCCGCGCGTGTAGTTGAACGACAGTATCGCGCGTGCATCGAGCAGCGAGCGTGTGTAGCCGAAGTTCCATGACCTGAAGTCAGGCAGTACATAGCTGCGCGTCGACGTGTAGCCGACCGAGAACGTGCCGAACTGCGGAAAGAATAGCGACGCATTGGCGAATTCGTCGGACTTGAGCGAGAGCGGCGGATTGATCTCGTCCGCGAGCTGCGCGAAGTTGCGCGAGAAGTAGCGTCCCGCGTAGCCGAGGCTGAAGGGGCCGTTCGCGTAGGAGTATGTCGCTCCGGTGGCGTGCCCGTGCGCGCCGCCGCGCTCGCTGCCCGTCACGCCGAGGCCGACGATTCCGGCGCGCGGCAGGGTGACCGTCGCGAACGGGCCGAAGTTGTACAGTTCGCTGTCGCCCTCGCCGCGCAGGCCGAGCGTGAGCGCGTCGGTGAAGGCGTAGCGGTGAAAGCCCGAGGCGGCGAGGTGCCCGTAGTCGTTGCTCGCGACGCCATAGCGCTGGCGCAGCGCGCCCAGGTTGTAGCTGTACTCTTGCAGCCCCTTGGTCAGGCCAAACTGGGTGAAGTAGAACGGCTGGCCGAGCACCTGCTCGCGGCCATAAGGATCGCGGATGATCACCGTGACGTTTCGCTGTCCCGCAGCCGCGGTGATGTTGCGAATGTCGAGCGTTCCGGGCTGCACCTGCTGTTGGGAAACAAGGTTACCGTCGACGAGCACCTGGACCGTCGATGGCAACGCCACCTGGGCCGTGAAGCCGGCGGTCGGGTACTGCACGAAGTAGGGGTCCATGCTGTAGAGCTTCGCGAAGCTCAGGCCGCCCATGCCCACCGAGCCGGCGACGTCGAAGCCCGGGGTGAAGAAGTCGCCCGCCGTGAAGCGGCGCAGATTGGCGCGGTCGTCGTACTGGGCGTTGGTCAGCAGGCGCGTCGTGCGGTGATCGAAACCCGCCCCGTCCTGGTAGCTGGTGGTGTTGTACAGCAACCAGTTGCCGCTGCGCGCCGCGAACTCGGTGCTGCCCTGGTAGCTGCGCGAACCGAAACCGGCGTCGCCGAGCGCGGTGAGGTTGTAGTTGAACAGCAGGCTGCTATCGGACGGATAGAGTGTGCCGGGCTTGCGCCGCCAGGCGAGATCGATCGAGCCCGGGGGCAGCGCGTGCGGCGCGGCATCGAGCGCCAGCGTGACGGTCTGCTCGTCGAACGCAACGCGCAGCTCGGGCAACCGGTCGAGCGCAACGAAAGGCTCGCCCTGGATGTCGATGCGCGCCGACTCGGGTACCTTGAGCCCCCAATTGCCGACGTCCGCGCGGCGCGCCAACCAGGCGCCCTGCGCGGTTCGATACACCGTGACGTCGCCTTTCTGGACGCCGTTCACCACGACGCGGGCGATGATCGGCTCGAGCGGCCCGACTGCGGCGCGCGTTGCGGACGGGGGAAGGTTCTGCGCGACCGGCGGCCCGCCCGCATGCAGCTCGAGCGTCGCGCTCTGTCCGTCGAACGTGACCTGCGTCCCCGGCATACGCTCGAGCGCGACGTAAAGCTCGCCCGCGAATTCCGTGCGAGCGGAGCCCGGCGTCGCGAAACCCCAATTGCCGACGTCGGCGGGGCGTGCGAACCATGCGCCCTGCGCATTGCGGTAGACACTGGCGTCGCCTTTCGCGACACCGTTCACGACGACGTGCGCGACGAGCGATTCGAGCGCCTGCTTCGGTGCAAGCGTTGGCGCGGCGGCCGTTGGGTTGGCAGCGAGCACCATTGAGTGCATGGACTGTTTCGCCGCCCTGTGTCTGGGCGTAGCGGCCACTGCGGGAGCTGCCGCAGAAGGTGGCTCTTGAGCTGTCTCAAGTCTCGGAACGACGGCCGCCTCCGGCACCGCCGCCGGTCGCGCCTTCGCACGCGGCGGAAGACCTCCCGGTGGCTCTCCCTGCGTCGCTTTCGGCCCGACGGGCTTCTCCGCGAATTGACCCGGCCCGCAGCTGCGCAGCAGGAAGAAGGCCGCGACTGCCAAAGCGAGGACAAGAAATGCGTAGCCGGCGCGTGCGCGCTTCTTACTTGCAGTCGGCTGGGGTGACATCGAGCCGGCGCTTCAGGTCGACGCCGGAGCCCACGAGAACGGCTTGTAGCCCTGCAAGCTGCGCGCATTGCTCGCGCGGGATTTGTGCGTGCAGCCGTTTGGTCGTGCCGGCGAGAAAGTAGCGATCCTGAAAGGGAGTCTCGAAAAGGGGTTTGCCTTCGCGGTCCAAGCCGACCATCGCGAGGCGGTCCGCCGCAATATGCACGTTGCCGGTGTTGCTAACGGTCAGCTCGACGGCGCCGTGGCGCAGCGCCGGCGACCCGAGTTCGGCGGCCGGCCTCGGCGCGAGCGGCGCGACGAACACCGCGACGCCGACACGCAGCAGGATGCGAACGCTCGCCGACCCGCTGGCCGCCTGATCCTCGGGCCCAGGCAGCTCGGCGATGAACAGACGGTATGCGTCCTCCACGCTCGCCGGCAAGGCTTTGGCCCCGAGACGCACGATGTGCGACTGGCCAGGCGGGATCTCCATTGTTTTCGGGAAGAAGAGCAGGCCGTCGGATTCAACGTACCGATCCTTGCCGCCATCGTCCTGCGACCAGGCCATCGCCTGCATCTGGACCCGCAGCGGGCGCGTGTCGTCGTTGCGCACCTCGATCTGCGTGCTCTTCACCTCGCGGCTGAGCGTCACGCGCAGCGGGCTGATGACGAAATCGCCGGCATGCGCGAGGCCCGCCGAGCCCAGCGCGAGTCCGCATAGGAGCAGTGAAGATCGCGTCGCATGACGAAGCATCATCAGGGTGCGATGCTTATGGTGAGCGTGTCGGTGTACGTACCCGCATAGGCGTTGATATAGCTGGCGGGCAGGATGGTTGCCGTGACGTTGTAGGCTTGAAAGCCGAAGAAGTTGAAGACCAGTGTCGGCGGATTGGCGACCGAGTAGGCGATGTAGGCGTTGAGGGTCGAATGTTTCATTTGCAGGTTCGGATTCGCGCCGTAGAGGCCGCTGAACGTCCAGCTCGCCGGCGTCCCGATGCCGGTGCAACGGACGTTGACCTGGGTGGAGGCCGTGACCACCGTGGCGTTCGAGGGATCGAGGGTGGGAAATGTAATGGCCCCTGGAGGAGGATTCCGGAACGTGCAGCTCTGCGCGCTTGCGGCGCCGCTCGCGCCGAGAAGGAGAAACGCTCCCAGAAGCAAAAACGCGCCTCGCAGGCCGATTGTTGTTATCCGCATCGACTCGAGCCTCCGCGCCTATTAAACCACGCCGTGCCCCGCCCAAAAAAAGAGGCCGTGCAAGCACGGCCTCTCGTCACGCGATCGGGCCCACTAGGCCCCACGCTCAGGGCGTAACCGTGACCTGCTGGGTGCCCGTGTAAGTGCCTGCCACGGCCGGTGCGTAGGTGGCACTCGGGATTGTTCCCGTTAGCACCAGCGTCAGGTCGGTGGCAAATCCCTGCCCGTTCGGCGATCCCGGAGGCGTGAGCGACATCGTCGCATTCATGGTCGCAGGGCCACAGGCCGCGCAGGTCAGGGTTAGCGTCGCGCCGCCGGTCAAGGCGAACGTGGGCGCGGTGCCCTTCGTGCAGCGGTACAGGATGTTGGCCGATCCGGTCGCGCTGCCGGCGAGGCTCGGATCGATGTTGACGCCCGAGTTGGCGATGACGACCGACGGGCTCTGGCCGGTCGTGAACTTGCAGACCCCGAGCACCGTGGCGCTCACGGGCACGTTGATGCTGTCGGCCGCGCGCGCGGGCAGCGCGACGACCATGCCGGCAAATCCGGCAGCTGTCGCAGCCAGCCTCATCCAGCGGACCCATGTGAGGGTTTTCATGATTAACTCCATGCGTTGTTTGTTCGACGCCCGCACGATACCTCCTCTTCTTCTGAAGTGTGCGTGAACTATGTCGTGCAAGTCGCTAATATAACAGTATTTTTGAACTTACAATGTTTCGCTAAGTTTCACAAGATCTCATCAAGTAAAGGGACGGTGGGATAAGGATTTACAAAGCTTGTCCTAACCTTCTGAAAGTTCACAAGAATTTATCCCGTTGTCCCGTCCGGGCGCGGGTACGCGACCCCGCGCCCCGCCAGCGGTGGAAGAACTACAGTCCGAAAGTACTAGGCGGCGGCGCGCTCGGCCGGTGCGGCCGAGCTCACGCGATAGCGCGCGAGCAACGCGTCGCGTTGCGCGCGCGCCGCGGCGACGCTCTTCTGCTTCACGTCGCCGTAGCCGCGGATCTCCTCGGGCAGCGAAGCGATCTCGACGGCAAGCGCGTGGTTGCGCGCGTCGAGCCGCGCGAGCAGCTCGTTGACCGTACGCGCGTACTCGTCGATGAGCGCGCGCTCGCTGCGCCGTTCCTCGGTGCGCCCGAAGGGATCGAGTGCCGTGCCGCGCAGCCACTTGAAGTTCTTGAGAACCCGGAACAGGCCCATGGCCCACGATCCGAAGCGTATCTTCTTCGGCTCGCCGGTGAGCGGATCTGGCCTGGCGAGCAGCGGCGGCGCGAGGTGGAAGTACAGCTTGTAGTCGCCCTCGAACATGCCTTCGATCATCTTCGCGAACTCGCCGTCAGCGTACAGGCGCGCCACCTCGTACTCGTCCTTGTAGGCCATGAGCTTCGCGTAGTAGCGCGCCACCGCCTCGGTGAGCTTCGAGCTGCCGAGCCTTTCGTGTTCGACTTTGCGCACGCGCTCGACCAGCGCCTTGTAGCGCGCCGCGTAGGAGGCGCTCTGGTAGGCGCTGAGCAGCGCCACGCGCCGCTCGACAAGCTCGTCCAGGTTGCGCGAGAAGTGCTGGTCGATCGGAATCACCTCGGCGGGCGTCGCGATGCGGCGCACGCGCTCGAGGTCGACGGCCGCGCGCCGTCCCCAGGCGAAGCTCGCGACGTTGAACTCGACGGCGACGCCGTTCAGCTCGATCGCGCGCACGAGCGCCGCGCCCGCGAGCGGCACCCAGCCCTTCTGGTAGGCGTAGCCGAGCATGAACATGTTGGTGGCGATCGAATCGCCCATCAGGTTGGTCGCGAGCTCGGCCGCGGGCACGAACGCGGTGTTCTGCTCGCCGCATGCGGACGCGATGTCGTGGCGCAGGTCGCTGCCCGGCAGCTGCCAATCGGGATTCCTCACGAAGTCCGCGGTCGGCGAGGTGGTCGCGTTGACGAGCGCGCGCGTCTTCGCCGGGCTCATTTTCTCGAGCGCGTCGACGCCCGCGGTGACCACCAGGTCGCAGCCGAGCACGAGGCGCGCGTCGCCGGCACCGAGCCGCGCGGCGTGCAGCTCGCCCGCGCTCGGCGCGAGCTTGACGTGCGACATGACTGCGCCGTATTTCTGCGCGAGGCCCGACATATCGAGCACCGACACGCCCTTGCCTTCCAGGTGCGCGGCCATCGCTAGGATCTGCCCGATCGTGATCACCCCGGTGCCGCCGATGCCGGTCACGAGAACGCCGTACGGCCGGTCGAGCGCCGGAATCTGCGGCTCGGCGAGCGGGAAATTCTCGCCGCTCGGCGCCGCGGAGGATTTGCCTTTCTTCAGCCGTCCGCCCTCGACCGTGACGAAGCTCGGGCAGAAGCCCTTCACGCAGGAGAAGTCCTTGTTGCAGGTCGACTGGTTGATCTTGCGTTTGCGCCCGTACTCGGTCTCGAGCGGCTCGACCGACAGACAGTTCGATTTGGCGCTGCAGTCGCCGCAGCCCTCGCACACCATCTCGTTGATCAGCGCGCGCTTGGCAGGATCGGGGTAGGTGCCGCGCTTCCTGCGGCGGCGCTTCTCCGAGGCGCAGGTCTGGTCGTAGATGAGCGCCGATACGCCGGGCGTTGCGCGCAGCTCCCGCTGCACCTGGTCGAGCTCGTCGCGGTGGCGCACCGTGACGCCGGGCGCCCAGTTGGTGCCCGCCGGATACTTTTCCGGCTCGTCGGTGACTACCACGATCGGCTGCACGCCTTCGGCCGCCACCTGGCGCGAGATGAGCGCCGGATCGAGCGGCCCGTCATGACGCTGGCCGCCGGTCATCGCGACTGCGTCGTTGTACAGGATCTTGTAGGTCATGTTGACCTTGGCCGCGACCGCGGCGCGGATCGCGAGCAGCCCCGAATGGAAGTAGGTGCCGTCGCCCAGGTTGGCGAAGATGTGCTTCTCGTCGGTGAACGGCGATTCGCCAATCCAGGGCGCGCCTTCGGCGCCCATGTGGGTGAACGTCGCGGTGTTGCGGTTCATCCACACCGCCATGTAGTGGCAGCCGATGCCCGCGGTGGCGCGGCTCCCTTCGGGCACGCGGGTCGAAGTGTTGTGCGGGCAACCCGAGCAGAAGTAGGGCTGGCGCACCGCGGTGACGCGCGGCTTCGCAAGCGCCTTTTCCTTGAAGTCCAGGAAGGCGAGGCGATCCTTGAACTGGGTTCCAAGATTCTTTTCCATTCCCAATTTCGTCAGCCGCTGCGCGATGGCGCGCGCGACGATCGCCGGCGAATGCTCGTAGTGCGCCGGCAGCAGCCAGGTACCCGCCGGCTGCCCGGCGGCGCGGCTCCACTCGCCGTTGTCGTCGAACTTGCCGACCACGCGCGGCGCGCGCACGCCTTCCTTCCAGTTGTACAGCTCTTCCTTGATCTGGTATTCGATCAGCTGGCGCTTCTCCTCGACGACGAGGATCTCCTCCAGCCCCTCGGCGAAGCGCCGCGCGCCCTGCGGCTCGAGCGGCCAGGACATGGCCACCTTGTACACGCGCAGGCCGATGTCGCGCGCGACGTTCTCGTCGATGCCGAGGTCGGCGAGCGCCTGCATGGTGTCGCCGAAAGACTTGCCGGTGGTGACGATGCCGAGGCGGGCTTTCGGACTGTCCCACACGATGCGGTCGAGCTTGTTGGCGCGCGCGTAGGCGAGCGCCGCGTAAACCTTCCAGTCGAGCAGGCGCGCCTCCTGCTCGAAACGGTCGTCGGGCCAGCGGATGTTGAGGCCGCCGGCCGGCAGCGCGAAGTCTCCGGGCAGCTGGATCTGCACGCGCTCGGGATCGACCTCGACCGAGGCGCCGGACTCGACCACATCGGTGACGCAGATGAAGGCGATCCAGCAGCCGGAGTAGCGGCTCATTGCGTAGCCGTGCAGCCCCAGATCGAGATACTCCTGCACGTTCGCCGGATTGAGCACCGGGATGCAGCAGGCCTTGAAAATGTGCTCCGACTGGTGCGGCAGCGTCGACGACTTGGCGGCGTGATCGTCCCCGGCGAGCAGCAGCACGCCGCCGTGCTTCGAGGTGCCCGCCGAGTTGCCGTGCTTGAACACGTCGCCGCAGCGGTCCACCCCGGGCCCCTTGCCGTACCACATGCCGAACACGCCGTCGTATTTCGCTCCCGGGAACATGCCGACCTGCTGGGTGCCCTGGATCGCGGTCGCGGCGAGGTCTTCGTTTATTCCAGGCTTGAACAGGACGTGGTGCTCGCGCAGGATCTTGTTCGCGCCCCACATCGTCTGGTCGACGCCGCCGAGGGGCGAGCCGCGATAGCCCGAGATGAAGCCGGCGGTGTTCAGGCCGGCGCGCAGGTCGCGCGCGCGCTGCATGAGCATCAGGCGCACGAGGGCCTGGGTGCCGGTGAGGAATACGCGGCCCTTGTCCAGCGTGTACTTGTCGTCCAGGGAGACCTGAGCGAGCTTGGTGGGATCGACCGGTGCGTTCATCGGCATGTCTCCACTGGAGATTCGCGTCGCGCGCTGCGGCGCATCGAGGGTAGCACAGCTTTAGACAGCGGCGAGCGGCTTGGTTTGCGGCGCGGGCTCCGCCGCGGCGGGCTTGTCCCAGTAGGGCTCGGGGCCGAAGGATTCCAGCAGGAACTCGACGAAGGCGCGCGTCTTCGCCGGCAGATAGCGCCGGTGCGGATACACCGCGTAGATGGCCACGTCTGTAGTAAAGGAATATCCGGGGAACAGCGCCACGAGCGATCCGTCGGCGAGGTTGCGGTGCACGTCCCACGTTGACTTGAGCGCGACGCCCAGGCCGGCGAGCGCCCACTCGCGCAGCACCTCCCAGTTGTCGCACGCGTAGTTGCCGGTGACGCGCACTTCGCCGGCCTTGCCCTGCGGATCCTTGTACCCGAGCGGCATCGCGAAGCCGCCGTCCCAGTTGGGCACGAGGAAGTTGTGCTGCGCGAGCTCGGACGGCGTGCGCGGCGTGCCATGGCGACGCAGGTACTGCGGGCTCGCGCAGACGACGCGCCGGTTCGGCGCCAGCATGCGTGCGGCGAGCGACGAATCCTCAAGGTGCGCGATGCGCACCGCGAGGTCGAATCCCTCTTCGACCACATTGACGTTGCGATCGGAGAGGCTTAGCGCGAGGCGCACCTTGGGGTAGCGCTCGGCGAAGCGCGGCACGAGCGGCGCCACATGCTGGTGGCCGAAGGAGGCGGGCAGGGCGACCCGCAGCACCCCTTGCGGCTCGGCCCGTCCAGCCGAGGCTGCGGCGTCGGCCTCCTCGACCTCGGCCAGGATGCGCGCGCAAGCCTCGTAGTAGCCTGCGCCGTCGTCGGTCAGGTGCAGGCTGCGCGTGGTGCGGTGGATGAGCCGCGTGCCAAGACGCGCCTCGAGGCCCGCGAGGCGGCGGCTCACGACGGCCGGCGAGAGGCCCAGTTCGCGCGCCGCGGCGGACAGGCTGCCCGCCGTCACGACCTTTGAGAAGATCGACATGTCTTGCAGCGAATCGGCCATATCTTTGCTGGAATAGCAAAAGTAAATTGACTATCGGCGCTATTCTAAACCATAGGACAAAGCCATATGATTGCTGCATCGCAACAGAATCTCTAGAGGCCCTGAAATGAACGTCAGCGAAATCAGGTACATAGAGGCTCAGCTGCCGGCGCAGCCCCGGTTGGCTCTCGCCGAGGACCACTACGCCGATCTGATCGAGCACGCCAAGCGCGAGCGCGCCAAGGCGATCGCCCAGATGTGGCGCGCGCTCGCCTCGCGCTTGGCGAGGTTCATGCGCGAAGTGCAGGACTTGGCCGGCTCGAGGAACCACGGGCGCCTGCGCCGCACGTACTACTGACCTCCCGGTCGCGCCCGCCGCGATATCTCCCTCCTCCTCCATCGCGGCGGGGTTCGTCCCGCTCCGCACGCAAGTGCGGAGCGGGACCGCACCTCTGTCTCAGCCTGCGGGTGCCTCGGGTTCGATGTGCTCGAGCCGGTAGCCGTAGTTGTAGATGGGCACCACGCGGTAACCGCTTTCGGGGCGCAGGTCGAGCTTTTTTCTCACCTGGCTGACGTGCGTGTCGACGGTGCGCGTGGCGAGGTCGCCGCTGCGCCCCCATACGGCCTCTTGCAGGTGGCCGCGCGACATCAGCCGTCCTATATTGCGGAACAGCACCACCGCCAGCTCGAACTCCTTGGGAGTCAGCTCGATGCGCGTGCCGTTGCGCTTGAGCTCCCCGCGCTGCGTATCGATCTCGAACGGCGGGAACGAGAGGCGCGTCTCCTCCTCGCGCGGATAGGCGCGCCGCAGCAGCGCGCCGACGCGGGCTAGCAGTTCCTGGCGGCGAGCCGGCTTGACCATGTAGTCGTCGGCGCCGCCTTCCAGCGCGAACACGATGTCTTCCTCGGAGTCGCGCACCGTGACGAAAAGGATGGGCACGGTCTTCGATACGTTGGCGCGGATCCACTTAAGGACTTCGTCGCCTGCGACATCAGGAACCTGCCAGTCGAGCACGTACAGGTCGAAGCTCTCGCGCCCCGCGTGCTTCATGGCCTCGCGGCCCGCGTTGTAGCCGTGCACGTCGTGTCCCGCGTCGGTCAGCCAGCGCTTGAGCAGCGCAAGCTGGTCTGGATCGTCTTCCAGGATCGCGATTCGCAATTCTTCCTCCCATGGCGCCGGTTGGCACCTAGCGCACGGAATGATAATGCGGCCTGCGGGCGAAGGAAATTCCGGATATGGCAGAATCGCGCCCTTCCCAGGGGGCCCGGCACATGCGACTCGCAATTCTCGGCGGCGGAACGATCGCGCGCCTGGTGCTGGAACACGCGCGGGCGGGACGGCTCGAGGGCCTCGAAGTGATCGCGGTCGCCGGACGCAGCGCGCGTTCGCGCGGCGCGTGTCTAGCGGCGGAATTTGGAATACGGTACGTGGTCGGCGGCGAAGGCCTCCTCGCGCTGCGCCCCGACGCGGTGCTCGAGGCGGCCTCGCACGACGCCGTCCGGGCTCACCTGGTTGCCCTGCTCGCGGCCGGTATCTCGGTGGTCGTGCTGTCCGCGGGCGCCCTCGCGGACGATGCGCTGCGCACGGCGGCGGAGCGCGCCGCCGAGACAGCGCGGGCACTGCTCTATGTCCCCTCCGGGGGTATCGGCGGGCTCGATGCGCTCAAGGGCGCATGCGCCGCGGGGGTGGACGCAGTTTCGATTCGCGTCGCCAAGCCGCCCGCGGCCTGGAAGGGCATCGCCTACGTCGAGGCGCTCGGCGTCGATCTCGACGCGCTCGATGCCCCGCGCACGCTGTTCGAGGGGACGGCACGCGCCGGGGTACCGCATTTTCCGCTGAACGTGAACATCGCGGCGGTGCTCTCGCTCGCCGGCATCGGCTTCGATCGCACGCGGCTCGAGGTGGTCGCGGATCCGGCTCTCATGCACAACACCCATACCATCCGGGTCGCGGGCAAGTCCGGGCGCTTCAGCGTGGTGCTGGAGAATGTCCCGGCGCCCGATAATCCCAAGACCGCGTGGCTTGCCTGCTACAGCGCCCTGGCGGCCCTGCGCGAATTGGGCTCGCACATACGCTATGGAACGTGACGGCGTGGGCGTCAGGCGGAGGCAAGGTGCGTCCAGACGCGCGATTGCTTGACCAAGCAGCGGATAACTAAGATAATTTCTGGTTCCGCCGGAGGGGTGCCCGAGCGGTTAAAGGGGGCAGACTGTAAATCTGTTGGCCTTGCGCCTACGTTGGTTCGAATCCAACCCCCTCCACCAGATTTTCGGGCGGCGTGGCCGGAGGCAGTGGCGAGTGACGGGTGAGGTGTATTCGGGCGGGTGTAGCTCAATGGTAGAGCAGAAGCCTTCCAAGCTTATGACGAGGGTTCGATTCCCTTCACCCGCTCCAATGAACGAATTCAGCCCATGTAGCTCAGTGGTAGAGCACTCCCTTGGTAAGGGAGAGGCCACGCGTTCAATCCGCGTCATGGGCACCACCAGGTAAAACGGAAGAGGCAGCGTCGAGACATGGCAAAAGGCAAATTTGAGCGGACCAAGCCGCACGTGAACGT
>DASPRX010000228.1:0-3644 GCA_035624235.1 Burkholderiales bacterium
CGAGTTCTACGACGGCTACCACGGGATCTCCTCGGACCGGCCTGCGCGCTCGCCGCACGCGATCACGTTCGCCACGCAGTCGACGCACAAGCTGCTCTCGGCGCTGTCGCAGGCGTCGATGATCCACGTGCAGCACGCCGAAGCGAAAAAACTCGACATGACGCGCTTCAACGAAGCGTTCATGATGCACACCTCGACCTCGCCGCAGTACGGCATCATCGCCTCCTGCGACGTCGCCGCGGCGATGATGGAGCGGCCGGGCGGGCGCGCGATCGTGCAGGAGACGATCGACGAGGCGCTCAGCTTCCGGCGCGCCATGACCGCGGTGAAGCGGCAGGTCAAGGGCTCGTGGTGGTTCGACGTCTGGCAGCCCGAGGCGATGGCGAAGAAGCCGACCGACGAGACTTCCGCCTGGGTGCTAGTGCCGGGCGACAAGTGGCACGGCTTCGAGGGGCTGGCCGAGAACCACGTGCTGGTCGACCCGATCAAGGTCACGATCCTCACGCCGGGCCTGTCGCCCGCGGGCGCGATGCAGGCGCACGGCATCCCCGCCGCGGTCGTGGTCAAGTTCCTGTCGCAGCGGCGCATCGAGATCGAGAAGACTGGGCTGTATTCGTTCCTGGTGCTTTTCTCGATGGGCATCACCAAGGGCAAGTGGAGCACGCTCGTCACCGAGCTGCTCAACTTCAAGGACCTGTACGACGCCAACGCGCCGCTCGAGCGCGTGCTGCCGGCGCTCGCCGGCGCACATCCCGAGGCCTACGCCGGCATGGGGCTCAAGGACCTGTGCGAAGCGGTGCACCGCGTGTACCGCGAGGACAACCTGCCCAAGGCGCAGAAGGACATGTACACCACGCTGCCCGAGATGGCGCTGCGCCCGGCGGATGCGTACGACCATCTCGTGCGCGGGCGCGTGCAGTCGGTCGAGATCGACAAGCTGATGGGCCGCACCCTCGCCGTGATGGTGGTGCCCTACCCGCCCGGCATCCCGGTGATCATGCCGGGCGAGCGCCTGACGCGCGCGACCAAGTCGATCCAGGACTACCTCTTGTACGCGCGGGAGTTCGACAGCAAGTTTCCGGGCTTCGAGACCGACATCCACGGCCTGCGCTTCGAGCCGGCCGCAGGCGGCCGGCGCTACCTGGTGGACTGCGTGGCCGAGAAGTAGGCCAGGAGGTCATCCGATGCTGACGCCCGCCGCCGCCCCCTTCCGCCCGCGCGTGCTCGTCGTCGACGACTCGCTCGCGCATCCCGAGACCGCCATCGGCCGCGCGGCCGAGGCGATCGCGGCGTCGCTCGAGGCGCGCAACTGCGACGTGGTGCGCGCGCTCTCGTTCGAGGACGGCGAGGCGATCGTCGGCGCCGACGCGTCGCTGCGCGCGGTGCTCGTCAACTGGCACCTCGGCGCCGAGGGCAGGGACGCCCGCGACCTCGCGCCGCGACTGCTGCACCGGTTGCGCGAGCGGCACGCGTACGTGCCGGTTTTCATGACTGCCGACCGCAAGCTGGTGCGCGGCAGCATGACGCTCGAGATCGCCGAGATGATCGACGAGTTCGTCTGGCTGCTCGAGGACACGGCGGACTTCGTCGCCGGCCGCGTGATGGCCGCGATCGAGCGCTACCGGTCCCAGCTGCTGCCGCCCTACGCGCGGGCGCTCGCGCAGTACTCCCAGCTGCGCGAGCATTCGTGGTCGGCCCCGGGCCACCAGGGCGGCATCGCGTTCACCAAGCTGCCCGCGGGCCGCGCGTTCTTCGACTTCCTCGGCGAGAACGTCTTCCGCATCGACATGGGCATCGAGCGCGGTGTTCTCGGGTCGCTGCTCGACCACACGGGCGTCGTGGCCGAGAGCGAGAAGTACGCGGCGCGCGTTTTCGGCGCACATCGCAGCTACTCGGGCGTGGTCGGCACCTCGGGCTCGAACCGCAGCATCATGCAGGCCTGCATGAAGCAGGACGATCTCGTCATCCTCGACCGCAACTGCCACAAGTCGATCGAGCAGGGCCTCATGCTCACGGGCGCGCGGCCCGTGTACATGGTGCCGACGCGGAACCGCTACGGCATCATCGGCCCGATCCCGCCCTCGGAGATGGAGCCGAAGACGATCCAGGCCAAGGCGCAGACGGGCCCGCTGACGAAGAAGGTCGCGACGAAGAGGCCTGCGTACGCGGTCGTGACCAACTGCACGTACGACGGCCTGTGCTATCGCTCCGACCGCGTCGAGGCGCTGCTCGGCAAGTCGAGCGACCGCATCCACATGGACGAAGCCTGGTACGGCTACGCGCGCTTCAACCCGATGTACGAGAACCACTTCGCGATGCGCGGCGACCCGGCCGGGCACCAGGGGCCGACCGTGTTCGCCACGCACTCGACGCACAAGCTGCTCGCGGCGTTCTCGCAGGCCTCCTACATCCACGTGCGCGACGGCCGGAGCCCGATCGATCACCATCGAATGGTGCAGGCGTACATGATGCACACCAGCACCTCGCCGCTCTACCAGATCGTCGCGTCGAACGACATCACTTCCGCGATGATGGACGGCAGCGGCGGGCGCTCCCTCACGCAGGAAGTGATCGACGAGGCGGTCGATTTCCGCCAGGCCGTCGCGCGCGTGCGCCGCGAGTTCGGGAAGAAGAAGGACTGGTTCTTCAAGCCCTGGAACGTTGAGCGGGTCAAGAAGCTCCCCTTCGAGGATGCGCCCGCGGAGCTCCTGACGCGCAGCCAGGAGCCGTGGATCCTGCGTCCCGGCGACAAATGGCACGGCTTCCACGTCGCAGACGACTGGTGCATGCTCGACCCGGTCAAGGTCAGCATCCTCTCGCCCGGCATGGGCGAGGACGGCAGGCTGGAGAAGACCGGCGTGCCGGCAGCGCTGGTCAACGCCTGGTTCAACCGCTTCGGCATCGTGCCGACGCGCGTCACCGACTTCCAGGTGATGTTCCTGTTCTCGATCGGCGTCACGAAGGGCAAGTGGGGCACGCTGCTCACGAACCTCCTTGCCTTCAAGCGCGACTACGACTCGAACCGGCCGGTCGCGCACTCGCTGCCGGAGATCGCCGCCGCCTATCCCGCGCGCTACGGCAGGATCGGCTTGCGCGAGCTCGGCGACGAGCTGTTCGAGTACCTGCGCGAGAACAAGCCGAGCGAGGTGCTGAACGCCGCCTATGAGACGCTGCCCGAGGCCGACATGACGCCGCGCGAGGCCTACGAGCGCCTGGTCGACGGCGCGGTCGAGCTGGTGCCGTCGGACAGGCTTGCCGGCCGCACCGCGGCGAACGCGGTCATGCCGTACCCGCCGGGCATCCCGATGCTGATGTCGGGCGAGAACTTCGGTGCCAAGGACTCGCCGCAGATCGAGTACCTGAAGAGCATGCAGAACCGCGAGAAGCAGTTCCCCGGCTTCTCGGGCGTGATCGAAGGCGCGGAACTGGTCGACGGCACGTACCACGTGCTGTGCGTGAACAAATAGAGACGAGGAGACGACGATGGCAAGCGCTGCCCCCAAGAAGATGACGATGATGCAGCTGACATTGGTGGTCGCCGTCAACATGATGGGCTCCGGCATCATCATGCTGCCCACCAACATGGCCCAGGTCGGCGCGATTTCCCTGCTCTCCTGGATCGTCACCGCGATCGGCTCGATGGC
>DASPRX010000159.1:0-2013 GCA_035624235.1 Burkholderiales bacterium
ATGTCGGGCGCCGCGGCGAGCATCGCTTCGACCAGTCCGTGCAGCGCCGCGCTGTCCGACTCGAGCGCGGTCGCGAAGCCGAGGTTCTCGCGCTGCGACATGATCGCCACGCCGTGGTCGCCGAGCGTGCCCGAGACGATCACGCGGTCGCCGGGCCGGGCGCGCTCGGCCGACGGCCCGACGCCCGGCGGCACCACGCCGACGCCGGTGGTGGTGATGAACACGCCGTCGCCGCTGCCCTGCTCGACCACCTTGGTGTCGCCGGTGACGATCGCGACGCCCGCCTCGCGCGCCGCGCGCGCCATCGACTCGACCACGCGGCGCAAATCGGCGAGCGGCAGCCCCTCCTCGAGGATAAAGCCCGCGGCGAGATAGAGTGGCTTTGCGCCCATCATGGCGACGTCGTTTATCGTGCCGTGCACCGCCAGGCTGCCGATGTCCCCGCCGGGGAAGAAGAGCGGCGAGACCACGTGGCTGTCGGTCGCCATCACCATGCGGCCTGCCGGCACCGCGAAGCAGGCGCCGTCGTTCGCTGCCGCGAGCCATTCGTTGTCGAACTGCGCGCGGAACAGCTCCGCGACCAGCTGCGCCGCCGCGCGCCCGCCCGCGCCGTGCGTCAGGTCGATGCGCCCGCGCTTGAAGTCGAGCTTTCTCATGCTGCCCGGCTCCGGAAGCGGCCGTAGCTGTAGTGCGCGGCGCAGGCACCCTCGCTCGACACCATGCACGAGCCCATCGGGTTCTCGGGCGTGCAGGCGGTAGCGAACAGCTTGCAGTCCTCGGGCCGCTTCACGCCGCGCAGGATCGCGCCGCATTCGCAGGCCTTGTGATCCGGCACCGGGCGGTACCCGATCGCGAAGCGCGCCTCGGCGTCGAAGCGCCCGTAGCGATCCTTGATCCTGAGCGCGCTGTAGGGCACCTCGCCCAGCCCGCGCCATTCGAACGAGCGGCGCAGCTCGAAGACCTCGGCCACCAGGCGCTTCGCCTTGGCGTTGCCTTCGCGCGTCACCGCGCGCGTGAACTCGTTCTCGACCTCGGCGTGCCCGTCGTTGAGCTGGCGCACGATCATCAGCACCGCCTGCAGCACGTCGAGCGGCTCGAAGCCCGCGATCACCACCGGCTTCTCGTACTCCTCGGCGAAGAACTCGTAGGGCTGGCTGCCGATGATGGTCGAGACGTGCGCCGGGCCGATGAAGGCGTCGAGCGGCAACGTGCCGTAGGCCCTTACCTCGGGCGACTCGAGGATGTGGTTGATCGCCGAGGGCGTCAGCACGTGGTTGCAGAACACCGAGAAGTTCGGCGCGCCCGCGCGCTCGGCCTGCTGGATCACGACCGCGGTCGGCGGCGTGGTGGTCTCGAAGCCGATGGCGAAGAACACGACTTCGCGCTCCGGGTTCCCGGCGGCGATCTTCAGGCAGTCGCTCGCCGCGTAGATCATGCGGATGTCCGCGCCGCGCGCCTTCGCCTTCATGAGCGAGAGCTGCTCCGAGGCCGGCACGCGCAGCGTGTCGCCGTAAGTGCACAGGATCGCGCGCTGGTCGAGCGCGAGCGCGATCGCCGCGTCGATGCGCC
This sequence comes from Burkholderiales bacterium, assembly GCA_035624235.1. GTDB lineage: Bacteria > Pseudomonadota > Gammaproteobacteria > Burkholderiales > SG8-39 > DAHVFK01. Next base: position 1,570 of record DASPRX010000159.1, read on the forward strand.
CGACCGGCAGCACGCACACCGGGCAGCCCGGGCCGTGGATCAGGCGCACGTTCGCTGGCAGCAGGTCGGCGATGCCGTAGCGCGCGATGGCGTGCGTGTGCCCGCCGCAGAACTCCATGATGTGGTAGCGGCGACCGGGATCGGCCTCGCGCGCGATCGCCTGTGCCAGCTTGCGCGCGGTCGCGCCGTCGCGGAACTCGTCGATGTACTTCATGCCGCGAGCCCCGCTTCGGCGAACAGCGCGAGCGTACGCTCGGCTTCGGCCGCGTCCAGGCGCTGGATCGCGTAACCGACGTGCAGCACGACGTAGTCGCCCGGCACGACGCCGTCCACCAGCGCGAGCGAGCAGTCCTTCCGCACGCCGCCCACCTCGACGCGCGCCGTCTCGCCCGGCAGCAGCTCGACCACGCGCGCGGGAATCGCGAGGCACATGGCTAGCGCTCC
>DASPRX010000233.1:0-2568 GCA_035624235.1 Burkholderiales bacterium
CACGCCGCGGAACACGGTGCGCGTGGGCACGTCCGGGAGCAGCGTGCGCAGCACGAACACGTTCATGCCGACCGGCGGCGTGATCAGGCTGATCTCGGTCACCACCACCACGATGATCCCGAACCACACCAGGTCGTAGCCGAGGTGCTGCACGAGGGGGTAGAACACCGGCACGGTGAGCAGGATCATCGAGATGCTCTCCAGCACGCAGCCGAGCGCGATGTAGATGACGCAGATCGCGGCGATCACCACGATCGGGCGGATCTCGAACTGGTGCACGAATGTCCTCAGGTCCTCGGGCATCGTCGTGTAGTTGATGTAGTTGGCGAAGATCATCGCCCCGATCAGGATGACGAACAGCATCGAGGTGGTGCGTCCGGAATCCATCAGCACGCTGTAGAGCGCCTTCCACGTGAGCTTGCGCCGGGCGAGCGCGAAGGCGAACGCGCCGGCCGCGCCCACGCCGGCCGCCTCGGTCGGGGTGAACACCCCGCCGTAGATGCCGCCCATCACCAGCGTGAACAGCGCGACCACGCTGATCACCCCACGGTAGATGAAGGCGAGGGCGATCGTGCCGAGCGCGCCGAACACCATCGCGTCGTTCGCGAGCAGCACGTCGAGGCGCACCAGCAGCGCGAGCAGCGCCGCCATGCCGAGGAAGGGGCCGATGCCGCGCAGGGTGGCGAGGCGCTCCTTCCAGGGCACGCGCTCGCCCGGCGGGCCGGCCTTGGGGTCGCGCCAGGTGGTCCATTGCACCGCCGCCATGTAGAACGCAATGCCGACCAGCCCGGGCAGGACGCCCGCTGCGAACAGCTTGCCGATGCTCGTGTTGGTGAGGATGCCGTAGATCACCATCACGGTTGAAGGCGGGATCAGGATGCCGAGCGTGCCGCCCGCCGCGATCGATCCGGCCCCGAGCGCCGGGCTGTAGCCGAACCTGCGCATCGAAGGCATCGCCACCTGCGACATCGTGGCCGCGGTCGCGAGGCTCGAGCCGCAGATCGCGCCGAAGCCGCCGCAGGCGCCGATGGTGGCCATCGCCAGGCCGCCGCGCCGGTGGCCGACGAAGGCGTAGCAGGCGGCGTACAGCTCCTCGGCCATTCCGGCGCGAGAGACGAACGTGCCCATGAGGATGAACAGCGGCACGACCGAGAACAGGTAGTTGAAGCCGGTCTCGTAGGTGACCTCGGTCGCCATCGCGAGCGCCGGCGACCAGCCTTTCATGAGCGCGGTGCCGGCGAGGCCCACCACGCCCATCGCGAAGGCGATCGGCATGCGCATGAAGGTGAGCGCAAGCATCACCGCGAAGGCGATCAGGGCCTGGGTCATCGCCGGGCGCGGCGCTTCAGAGGGACTCGTCCCTGCGCGCCGCGTCGGGCGCGAAGACGTTGACCAGGTGCACGGCGCCCGCGATCACGAGGAAGACGACGATCGCGTAGACGTAGGGCGCGTAGCGGATCTGCAGCACCGTGGTGGTATCGCCGTAGGCGGCGACCTGCCGCGCCTTGTGCCACATCAGGTACGCGAGGCCGAGGAGCAGCGCGCCGCCGGCGAGCTCCATGATCACGCGCACCGCGCGCCGCATCGCAGGCGGCATCAGGTGATCCAGCAGGTCGACGCTCACGTGCTCCTCGCGGCGCGAGACGAGCGGCAGCCCCGCGAAGATCAGCATCGCCATCAGGATCTCGGTGATCTCGAAGCCGCCCGGCACCGAGTGGTTGAACAGGTAGCGCCCCATCACGTCGGCGAACGTGAGGATCATCATCGCGAAGAGCAGCACGCCGGCGACGAGGCCGAGCACGGCCTCGAGGCGGCGCGCGAGGCGCGCGAAGCGTGGCGTCACTGCTTCATCGTCTGTTCGAGCCGCCTGACTTCGGCGTGGAACGCATCGAGCGCCTTCTTGCCGTCGACGCCCTTCGCGTCGGCCGCCTTGATCCAGTCCTGGATGATCGGCTGCGCCTTCTCGAGCATCGCCTTCTCGAACGCCGGGCTCGCGTAGGTGATCTGCACGCCCGCTTCCTTGATCGCCGCGAGGCCCGCGGCGTCGGCGTCGTCCCACATCTTGCCGGCCGCGCGCGCGACGTAGTCGCCGGAGATCTTGTCGAGGGCATCCTTGTCCTGCTGCGGCAGCTTGTTCCACTTGTCCTCGTTCATGAAGAAGCCGAACGTCGAGTAGTAGAAGCCGTGCGGGAAGATGGTGGCGTAGTGGATCAGCTTCTCGAGGTGGAACGACTTCGGCGACTCCAGCGGGAAGAAGACGCCGTCGGCCACGCCTTCCTTGAGCAGCTCGTAGGACTGGGGAGCGGGCTTGAACATCAGCGACGCCCCGAAGGCCTTGCCCATGTCATCGGCGACGCCCCCTCCGGTCCGGATCTTCAGGCCGTTCAGGTCGTTCACGCCGTTGATCGGACGCTTGCTGTTGAAGATCTGGCCCGGGCCGTGGCTGAACACGCCGAGCAGGTGCACGCCCTTGTATTCGCCCGCCTTCTGGAAGTACTCCCAGTGGATCTTGGAGTAGGCGAGCGAGTTGATCGTCGCGTTCGGACCGCCGCCCGGCAGCTCGCCCAT
>DASPRX010000169.1:0-4772 GCA_035624235.1 Burkholderiales bacterium
CGAGCGCCGCGCTCGCCAGCAGCAGGTACGGCAGCTCCGCGCGCCAGAACAGGCGCCAGGTCTCGGCGAGGAAGCCGCTCATCGCGCGAGGTAGCCGCTGTCGACCGGCAGCACGACGCCGGTGACGCAGCGCGCCGCCGGAGCGGCGAGGTAGAGGACCGCCGCCGCGATATCGTCCGGCTCGGGCAGCACGCCAAGCGGCGTGTGCGCCATCACCGCCTCGAGCAGCCGCGGATTGGAGAACACCGGCACGGTGAGGTCGGTCCGGACGAAGGTCGGCGCGACGGCGTTCACGCGGATGCGGTCGGCGGCCCACTCGAGCGCCAGCGCGCGCGTGAGGTTCACCACCGCGCCCTTGGACGCCTGGTACGAGGCGTTGGGAAAGATCCCGCCTGAAAGGCCCATGATCGAGGCGAGATTGACGATCGACCCTGCGCCGCGCGCCTTCATGTGGCGCGCGGCGATGCGCGAGCCGAGGAACAGCGCGGTCAGGTTGAGGTCGATCACGCTCTGCCACTCGGCGCGCGTGATCTCGAGCGCCGGCTTGCGGATCGCGCGCCCGGCATTGTTCACCAGCACGTCGATGCCGCCGAGCTCCGCTGCCGCGCGCGCGAGCGCGGCTTCCAGCTGCGCCTCGTCGGTGACGTCGCAGGCGATGCGCAGTCCCGCGCCCGGGCCGGGCTCGAGGTCGAGCACCGCGACACGCGCGCCGGCCGCGCCGAGCTGCCGCGCGCAGGCCGCGCCGATGCCGCGGCCGCCGCCGGTGACCACCGCCGCCTTGCCGTCCAGCCGGAAGAGATCGCTCATGGCCGCGTAAGTATACTGGCGAGCGCATGCACGACCTGGTCATCCGCGGCGCGGCGCTTCTCGACGGCCTGGGCGGCGCGGCGCGCGTCGCCGACCTCGCCGTCCGCGACGGGCGCATCGCCGCGCTCGGGCGCGACCTGGGCGCGGCGCGCGAGACCGTCGCCGCGGACGGCCTCGCGCTCATGCCGGGCATCATCGACAATCACACGCACTACGACGCGCAGATCACCTGGGATCCGGGCCTGTCTCCCAGCCCCGCGCTCGGAGTCACCACCGCGGTGATTGGCAACTGCGGCTTCACCATTGCCCCCTGCCGGCCCGAGGGGCGCGAGCGCGTCATACGCAACCTGACCCAGGTCGAGGGCATGTCGCTCGAGGCGCTGCGCGCCGGCATCCGCTGGGACTTCGAGACGCTGCCCGAGTACCTCGACATGCTCGAGCGCGGCGGCATGGCGGCGAATGTCGCCGCCTTCGTCGGCCACTCGGCGCTGCGCAGCTACGTGATGGGCGAGGAGGCGAGCGCGCGCGCCGCGAGCGACGCGGAGATCGCGCAGATGCACGCGCTCGTGCTCGAGGGCCTGCGCGCGGGCGCGGTCGGCTTCTCCACCAGCACCTCGCCCGCGCATAACGGCGAGGGCGGCGTGCCGATGCCCTCGCGCCTCGCCGACGAGCGCGAGCTGCGCGCGCTCGTCGGCTGCCTCGGGACCGCCGGCCGCGGCGTGTTCATGCTCACCAAGGGCGGGCAGACGCCGGTCGCCTTCCTGGAGCAGCTCGCGGCCGAGTCGGGGCGCCCGGTGGTGGTCGCGGCGCTCCTGCACAGCAGCACCAACCCGGGCGCGGTGTTCGAGGACCTGGAGCGCATCCGCGCGGCGAACGCGCGCGGCGTGCGCCTGGTCGGCGCCGTGTCCTGCTGCCCGCTGTCGTTCGATTTCACGCTGCGCTCGCCCTACCCGATCGAGGGACTCGAAGCCTGGAAACCGGCGCTCGTCCTGCGCGGCGCGGCGCTCAAGGAGAAGCTGCGCGAAAGGGGCTTGCGCGACGCGCTGCGCGCCGAGCTCGCGCGTCCCGCGCACTTCCGCCTGTTCAACGGCGAGTGGCAGAAACTCACCGTGGTCGAGTCGCCGCGCCATCCCGAATGCGAGCAGCGCGACATCGCTTCGCTCGCCGCGCAGGCCGGCAAGGACCCGCTCGACTTCTGGTTCGACCTGGCCGTGGAAGACGATCTGGCGACCGTGTTCGTCGCGCTCACGCTGAACTCGGACGAGCGCGCGGTGGGCGAGATGCTGCGCCACCCGGCGAGCATGGTTTCGCTGTCGGACGCCGGCGCCCACCTCACGTTCTTCAATGACGCCGGCTTCGGCCTGCACCTGCTCGGGCACTGGGTGCGCGAGCTCGGCGCGCTGACTCTCGGCGAAGCCGCGCGCCAGCTCACCGGTCTGCCCGCGGCGGTATTCGGCATCCGCGGCCGCGGGCGGCTCGCGCCCGGCTACAGCGCGGACCTGCTGCTGTTCGACCCGGCGCGCGTCGGCCGCGGCCCGAAGCGGCGCGTATTCGACCTGCCCGCGGGCGCGCCGCGCCTCACCACCTCGGCGCTCGGCGTGCACGGCGTGTGGGTGAACGGCGAGCGCATCGCCGATGCGCGCGGCCCCGTCGAGCCCGCGCGTCTGCCCGGGCGGCTGCTGCGCGAGTTCGACGCCTAGCGCGTCACAGCTGGAAGGCGAGCCACAGCAGCAGCCCCTCGGCGACGTCGCGCACGAGCCCCGGCGCCCGCGGCTCGTAGCCCGCCGCGGCGTCGCGCTGCCGCTCGATCCAGCGCGCGAAGCGCCCGATGTCCTCCTGCGCGTAGAAGGCCACCATCAGCTCGTAGTTCAGGAACAGGCTGCGCTCGTCCAGGTTGGCCGAGCCGACCAGCGCGAGCTGGTCGTCGATCACCACGCCCTTGGCGTGGATCATGCGCGGCAGGAACCAGACGCGCACGCCGGACGCGGCGATGTCGCGCAACGCGCGATGGCGCGCCATGTCCGCGAGCAGGTGGTTCGATTTCGCCGGCATCACGAGGTCCACCGCGACGCCGCGCCGCGCCGCGAGCGACAGCGCCAGAGAGAAGGTCTCGTTCGGCACGAAGTACGGCGTGACCGCCAGGATGCGCCGGCGCGATGCGAAGAAGCCCGCCATGAGCAGCGTGTAGACGGTGTCGTCGGCCTGGTCCGGCCCGCTCGCGATCAGCTGCCCCAGGGGCGCTCCGGCCCCGCCCGCGGGCAGCTCGCCCTCCGCCGGGAACGGCGCGCCGGTGGCGAAGGCCCAGTCCTGCGCGAACCGCCGCTGCGCCTGAAGTGCGAGCGGGCCGCGCAGGTCGAAGCTCAGGTCGATCCAGGGCCTGCCCGCGCCGGCCGCATCGTCCCTGAAGTACTCGGCCGCCAGGTTCCTGCCGCCGCACCACAGCCGCTCGCCGTCGGCGATCGCCATCTTGCGGTGGTTGCGCAGATTGGTGCGTCCCCTGAGCGACGAACGCAGGGGCGGAACGAACAGCGCCGTCTCGACCCCGGCGTCGGTCAGGCGCCGGAATTTCGGCAGCCCCGGCAGATACGCGCCGATGCCGTCGACCAGCAGGCGCACGCGCACGCCGGCGCGTGCGCGCTGCGCGAGGCGCCTTGCGATATCGTCGCCCACGGCGTCCTTGCCGAACACGAAGGTGCACAGGTCGAGCGTGCGCGTCGCGCCGTCGATCAGCGCGTGCAGCGCCTGCAGCGCCTCGGCGCCGTCCTGGTGCACGTTCAGGCCGAGGTACGGCGCGGCAGCCGGCAGCGCCATCGCCGCCGCGAGCTCGCGCAGCTGCGCGGCGGGCCCGACCGCTTCCCCGGCGTGGGGCAAGGCGCGCGACGGGCGCGCGGCCTGCCGGGAATCGACCAGCTTGCGGTTGCCGAACACCAGGTAAAGCGGCAGCGCGACGTACGGCAGCACGATGAGGCCGATGACCCAGGCGATCGCGGCCGACGGCCGGCGGCGCTGTTGCAGCGTGCGCGAGCCGATGACGTAGATCGCCAGGCCGAGCAGCACCACGAAGCCGTGCAGGGTCAGCCAGTGCCGGCTGATCAAATCGCTAACCATGAAGGTCCACTCCCCTGGCGCGATGATGCACCAGGCGGGCCGCGCCGGCGAACTGCCCGTCAGGCTACTGCGAGGCGGTGTACAGCATGCCCTCGGTTTCGATGAAGCGGATGATCGCCTCCAGCCCCTGCCCGGTCTTCAGGTTGGAGAACACGAACGGCCGCGCGCCGCGCATCTTTCGCGCGTCGCGCTCCATCACCTCGAGCGAAGCGCCGACCAGCGGCGCGAGGTCTATCTTGTTGATCACCAGCAGGTCCGACTTGGTGATGCCCGGGCCGCCCTTCCGCGGGATCTTGTCGCCGGCGGCAACGTCGATCACGTAGAGCGTCAGATCGGAGAGCTCGGGGCTGAAGGTGGCGGCGAGGTTGTCGCCGCCCGATTCGATGATGACGAGGTCGAGCGCCGGGAAGCGGCGCGTCAGGCGCGCCACCGCCTCCAGGTTGATCGAAGCATCCTCGCGGATCGCGGTGTGCGGGCAGCCGCCGGTCTCCACGCCCTCGATCCGCTCCGGCGCCAGGGCGCCCGAGCGCACCAGGAACTGCGCGTCCTCCTTGGTGTAGATGTCGTTGGTGACGACCACGATCTGGTAGCGCTCGCGCATGTGCTTGCACAGCGCGTCGACCAGAGCGGTCTTGCCCGATCCCACCGGGCCGCCCACGCCCACGCGCAAGGGGCCCCGATGAGCGGTCGTCTTGGCGTTTGGCGCGGCTGCAACGACCGAGGTCATGAGCGGAACAGCCTCGTGTACTGGGTTTCGTGCCGCATCGAGCACCAGTCGACCATCAGCGCCGACGCGCCGATGTCGTCGAGCGTGCCCGCAAGACCAGAGCTTACCGCCGCGCCGACCGCGGGCTCCA
>DASPRX010000181.1:0-9459 GCA_035624235.1 Burkholderiales bacterium
ACGCTGCCGAACCGCATCATGATGGGCTCGATGCACACCGGGCTCGAGGAGCGGCCGGATGGCATGGAGCGCCTGGCCGCGTTCTACGCCGAGCGCGCGCGCGGCGGCGCGGCGCTAATCGTCACCGGCGGCTTCTCGCCCGACGAAGCGGGCAATCTCGGCCCGCATCCGGCGATGATGGCAAGCGGCGCGGACCGCGACCGGCACCGCGTGATCGCGCGCGCCGTGCACGACGCCGGCGGCCGCATCTGCCTGCAGGTGCTGCACGCCGGGCGCTACGGCAAGCACGACAAGACGGTCGCGCCCTCGGCCATCAAGTCGCCTATCAACCCGGTGACGCCGCGCGCGCTCGAGGCGCCCGAGATCGAGCGCACGCTGGATGCGTTCGCGGCGAGCGCCGCGCTCGCGCGCGAGGCGGGCTACGACGGCGTCGAGGTGATGGGCTCCGAGGGCTACCTGATCACGCAGTTCCTCGCGCCGCGCACGAACCAGCGCACCGACGACTGGGGCGGCAGCCTCGAGAACCGCATGCGCTTCGCGGTCGAGGCGGTGCGCCGCACGCGCCGCGCGGTCGGCGCGGACTTCATCGTCGTCTACCGCATCTCGGCGCTCGAGCTGGTGGAGGGCGGCCTGACGGGCGAGGAGATCGTCCGGGTCGCGCGCGCGATCGAGGCCGCCGGCGCCTCGCTCGTCAATACCGGCATCGGCTGGCACGAGGCGCGCATCCCGACGATCGCACAGGCGGTGCCGCGCGGCGGCTTCGCCTGGGCGACGCGCCGCCTGAAGGACGCGCTCGCGATCCCGGTGATCGCCTCCAACCGCATCAACGCGCCCGAGGTCGCCGAGGCGATCCTCGCGCGCGGCGACGCCGACATGGTGTCGCTCGCGCGCGCGCTGCTCGCCGACGCCGAGTTCGCCAACAAGGCCAAAGCGGGCGACCGCGCCGGCATCAACATCTGCATCGCCTGCAATCAGGCCTGCCTGGATCACATCTTCGAGGGCCACTTCGCCTCGTGCCTCGTCAATCCGCGCGCGGGGCGCGAGACCCAGCTGAATTTTGCGGCAGCGAAGAGCCGGAAGAACATCGCGGTGATCGGAGGCGGCCCGGCTGGGATTTCCTGCGCGGCGATCGCCGCCGAGCGCGGCCACGCGGTGACGCTGTTCGAGAAGGAGGCCGAGCTCGGCGGCCAGTTCAAGCTCGCGAAGAAGGTGCCCGGCAAGCAGGAGTTCGCCGAGTCGGTCGCCTACTTCGCCGAGCGTATGCGCCGGGCGGGCGTCAGGGTGATATTGAATGCGGAACCTTCCGAACAGACCCTGAAAGGCTTCGACGAGGTCGTGCTCGCCACAGGAGTCGACGCGCACCGCCCCGACATCCCGGGCATCGGGCACAGGAGCGTGGTCGGCTACGCCGACGTGCTCGCGGGCCGCGCCGCGGTCGGCGAGCGCGTCGCGATCATCGGCATGGGCGGCATCGGCTTCGACGTGGCGCTCTACCTGCTCGAGCGGGCGAGCCGCTCGACCCTCGACCCGCAGGCGTTCCTTTCGCACTGGGGCATTTCGCCTTCCGGAGAGCTCGCGCAACCCGCCCGGACGGCGCCGGCGCACCGCATCACGATGCTCAAGCGCTCGCACACGCCCTTCGGCCACACGCTCGGCAAGACCACCGGCTGGGTGCACCGCACCGAGCTGGCGCGCGCAGGCGTGAAGATGCTGATGGGCGTAGAGTACCGGCGCATCGACGATGCGGGACTGCACATCGCGCGCGACGGAAAGGAGGAGCTCGTGCCGGCCGACACCGTGATCCTGTGCGCGGGGCAGGTCTCGCGCCGTCCGCTTGCTGCGCGCCACGTGATCGGCGGCGCGCGCGAGGCTGGCGAGCTCGACGCCAAGCGCGCCATGCTGGAAGGCGCGGAGCTCGCCGCCCGGCTATGAGCCCGAGTCCCAGCCCGGTCGCGGCGATCGTCGGCGTCGGCGAGGGCCTCGGCTACGCGCTCGGCAAGCGCTTCGCCGAGGGCGGCTACCAGGTGGCGCTCGCCGCGCGCAGCGCCGAGCGGCTCGAGCGCCTCGCCGAGGCGATCATGGAGACGGGCGCGCAGGCGGTCGCGCTGCCGACCGACGCCTGCGAGGAACGCGCGGTCATCGAGCTCTTCGACACGCTCGAGAACGAGTACGGCCCGGTCGAGGTCGCGGTGTTCAACGCCGGCGGCATCTTTCGTTCGCCGATCGCCGAGATGCCGTCGGACATGTTCGAGGCGATGTGGCGCATCAACTGCTACGCGGGATTCCTGGTCGGGCGCGAGGCGGCGCGGCGCATGGTGCCGCGCGCGCGCGGCACGATCCTGTTCACCGGCGCGACCGCCTCGCTGCGCGGCGGCGCGCAGTTCGCCGCCTTTGCCGCGGCGAAGAGCGGGTTGCGCGCCGTGGCGCAGTCGATGGCGCGCGAGCTCGGCCCCAAGGGCGTGCACGTCGCGCACGTCGTGATCGACGGCATGATCGACACGCCGGCGGCCCGCGGCCGCTATCCCGAGCGCGCCGCGATGCTCGGCGAGGACGGCATGCTCGCGCCCGAGGCGATCGCCGAGACTTTTTTCCGCATCCACGCCCAGGCGCGCTCGGCGTGGACCTTCGAGACGGACCTGCGTCCCTGGGCGGAAAAGTTCTAGGGGCACGCGTACACTAGGCGTCATGGACGCCTCCCCGGCCGCTCCGCTGTCGGCGCAGGAAGCGCGCGGCACCTTCGAGCGCATCGCGCGCAACATCGAGGCCGTGATGCGCGGCCAGCACGAGCCGGTGAGAAAGCTGCTGGCCGCCTTCGCAGCCGGCGGGCACGTGCTGATCGAGGACTTCCCCGGCACCGGCAAGACCACGCTCGCCAAGGCGCTCGCCGCCTCGGTCGGCGCACCCTTCGCGCGCGTGCAGTTCACCCCGGATCTGCTCCCCTCGGACATCCTCGGCGTGTCGGTGTTCAACCAGCGCGACCAGAGCTTCGAGTTCCGCCCGGGGCCGGTGTTCACCAGCATCCTGCTCGCAGACGAGGTGAACCGCGCCTCGCCGCGCACCCAGTCGGCGCTGCTCGAGGTGATGGCCGAGGGCCAGGTGTCGATCGAGGGCCGCACGCACCGCATGGACCCGCTGTTCTTCGTCGTAGCGACGCAGAACCCGGTCGAGTTCCGCGGCACCTATCCCCTGCCCGAGGCGCAGATGGACCGCTTCGCGCTCGCGCTCTCGCTCGGCTACGTCGATCCCGACACCGAGGTCGCGGTGCTTAGCGCGCAGGAGCTCGGCCACCCGCTCGAGCGCGCCACCGCGGTGGTGACGCGCGCCGAGGTGCTGGCGCTGAAGGAGCGCGTGCGCCACGTGCGCATCGCCGACGAGATCAAGCACTACGTGGTCGAGCTCGTGCGCCGCACGCGCGCCGCGCCGCAGGTAGCGCTCGGCTGCGGGCCGCGCGCCTCGATCGCCCTCGCGCAGACAGCGAAGGCCTACGCGCTGTTCGAGGGCGAGGACTACGTGCGCCCCGAGCACGTGCAGCGCCTCGCCGGCGCGGTGCTCGCGCACCGCATCGTCGTCGACCCGCAGGCCAAGTTCGCCGGCACCAGCGCCGCGGCGCTGGTGGCCGAGATCCTGAAGGGCACGTCCGCGCCCGCCTGAGGGCCGCATGAAGCGCTTCCTCTACGCCTCGCTGCGCGGGCTTAGCTCGCTGCAGCATTTCACCTCCGAGCGGCTGACGACCGCGGGCAAGATCGCGCTCGGCGCCGCCGGCGCGGCCGCGCTCGCCGGGGTGGACACGAATCAGACGCTCACCTACCAGGCGTTCACCTTCCTGTGGTCGCTGCTCGCGGTCGCGTACGCGGCGAGCCTCGCGTTCCGCGCCAGGGTCGCGGTGCGCCGCGAGCTGCCGCGCTACGCCACCGCGGGCGAGCCCTTCGGCTACAGCGTCACGGTGTCCAATCTCGGCGCGCGCGCACTCGAGGGCGTCACGCTCGCCGAGCGTTTCCCCGATCCGCGGCCCGCCTACGCCGAGTGGCGCGCCGCGCGCGAGCCGGGCGAGCGGCGGCGCAACTGGTTCGACCGCAACGCCGGTTACTTCCGTTGGCAGTGGCTGATCGAGCGGCGCCTGCCGCGGCCGGTCGCCGACACGCCCCTCCCCCCGCTCGCGGCGGGCGCGAGCGAGACCGTGCGCCTCGCGATGACGCCGCGGCGCCGCGGGCGCATCGAGCTCGGCGGCCTGACGCTCGCGCGCGCCGATCCGCTCGGGCTGGTGAAGGGCCTCGCGCGCGTGGCCGCGCCGGCGCGCATCGTGGCGCTGCCGCGGCGCTACCGGCTGCCCGAGATCGCGCTGCCCGGCCGGCGCAGGTTCCAGCACGGCGGCACGGGGCGCGTCGCGTCGCTGGGCGACTCCGAGGAGTTCATCGGCCTGCGCGACTACCAGGCGGGAGATCCCCTGCAGCGCGTGCACTGGAAGAGCTTCGCGCGCATCGGCCGCCCGATCGTGAAGGAGTTCCAGGACGAGTTCTTCCCGCGCCACGCGCTGGTGCTCGACACCGGGCGCGCCGAGGGCGAGGACGCCGCGTTCGAGGACGCTGTCGCGGTGGCCGCCTCGTTTGTCTACACGATCGATACGCTCGAGTGCCTGCTCGACCTGCTATTCGTCGGCGAGCGCGTGCACAGCTACAGCGCGGGGCGCGGGCGGCTGCAGGCGGACGGCATGCTCGAGATCCTGGCGGGCGTGCGCGCGAGCGCGCCCGACGCGTTCGACCTGCTCGCGCGCGCGGTGCTCGGGCAGGCCGCGCGGCTCTCGAGCTGCATCGTGATCCTCGTCGCCTGGGACGCGCGCCGGCGGCGCTTCGTCGAGTCGCTCATGGGCCTTGGGCTCGAGCTGCGCGCCCTGCTCGTGTGCGCGCGCGACGAGCGTCCGGCCGATGCGCCGGCCTGGCTCGCGCTGCTGCATCCCGGCGCGATCGAGGCCGGGCTGGCGGGGCTGCGCTAGCCATGCCGCCGTTCGCGCTCGGCGCGGCGCTCGTCTTCTGGGGCTGGCAGACGCACAACCTTCCGGTCGGCGCGCTGCTCGCCGCGCTCGTCGAGGCGCCGCGCTTCGCTTCGTACCGGCTCGAGCTGCGCGAGGCGGATTACCGCCGCGTGGGCGACTTCTGCACCGTGCTGTTCGCGGCGGCCGGCGCGCTGCTGGTCGCCTCGCGCGGCCTGCCGCGCGGCGTGCTCGCCACGCTGCAGTGGATGCCGGCGCTGCTCGCTCCGATCATGCTGGCGCAGCGGTTCGGCGCCGCGGGCACGGTGCGGCTCTCGGCCCTGTTCTACACCGTGCGCCGCCGCAAGGCGCGCGATCCCGGCTTCGCCGATCCGGCGGTCGACCTTTCGGGCGCATACCTGGCGGCGGCGGCGATCGCCGCGGGCGGCGCCAACTGGCGCGGGGCGGGCTACTACGCCGGCGTGATCGCGCTCGCCGGCTGGACCCTTTACGCGCTGCGCCCGCGGCGCGCCGCGCGCGCCGCCTGGGCGCTCGCCTTCGCGCTCGCCGCCGCCCTCGGCTATGCGGGGCACGTCGCCCTGGCGCGCATGCAGGCGAGCCTCGAGACGCTCGCCGCCGACTGGGCGTTGCGCGCGCCGGTCGATCCGTACCGCAACCACACCGACATCGGCGCGATCGGGCGCCTCAAGCTCGAGGACGCGATCCTCATGCGCGTGCGCGTTCCCGCGGGCCAGGAAGCGCGCGCGCGTCTGCTGCACGCCGCAAGCTACAACAGCTACGCCGGCGGGACCTGGTCGGCGCGCGCGGCGCCCCTTGCGCCGCTGAAAAGCGAGCCCGACGGCGCCACCTGGGTGCTCGCGCCGGGCACGCCGCGCGCCTCGCTCGCGATCGACGCGCGCGCCACCGACGGCCGCCTGCTGCTCGCGCTGCCCGCGGGGACGCTGAGCGTGGCCGGGCTGCCCGCCGACGCGCTGCGCGCGAACGGCCTGGGCGCGGTGCTCGCCGACGCGCAAGGTGCGTGGATCCGCTACGTGGCGCGCTACGGCGCGGACGCCGGCGCCGACGAGGCGCCGCCGACGCCGCTCGACCTCGCCGTGCCTGCCGAAGAGGAGCCGGCGCTCGCGCGCGTGGCTGCGCAGATCGGCCTGCACGGGCTCGCCGGCGCCGAGGCCGCGCGCCGCGTGGCGGCGTACCTCGCGGGCTTGCGCTACTCGACCTACCGCGCGCACGCGCCGCGCGCGGGCATGACGGCGCTGGGCGATTTTCTGCTCGTGTCGCGCAGCGGGCACTGCGAGTACTTCGCCGCAGCGACGACGTTGCTCCTGCGCGCAGCCGGCGTGCCCGCGCGCTACGCCGTCGGCTACGTGGCGCGCGAATACAGCCCGCTCGAGGGCGCCGTGCTGGTGCGCGCGCGGCACGCGCACGCCTGGACGCGCGCCTTCGTCGGCGGGCGCTGGATCGACCTGGACAACACGCCGCCCGCCTGGTTCGAGGCGGAGGCCGCGCAGGCGCCCGCCTGGGAGGGTATCGAGGACTTCCTGCGCTGGGCGCTGTACCGCTGGCAGAGGCGCGAGCCGGGCGAGGCGTCCGTCCTGTGGTGGTGGGCGCTCGCCGCGCTCGTCGCAGCGCTCGGCCTGCGTTTCGCCGCGCGGCGCGGTGCGCTGCGCCGCGCCGCCTTTGCCGCGGCGCCACCCGCGCGGCGCTACCCGGGCATGGACTCCGAGTTCTACGCGGTGGAGCGCGCGCTCGCGCCCCGCGCGGCGCCGCGCGCGGCGCACGAGTCGCTCGCCGCCTGGGCGCTGCGCGCGGCGGGCGGCGTGGACGACGCGACGCGCGCCGAGCTCGCCGCCGCGCTTGCGCTGCACCAGCGCCATCGCTTCGATCCGGCGGGCCTGAGCCCCGCGGAGCGGCGTGCGCTGCGCGAGCGCTCGCTCGCGCTTGCCGGCGCGCTCGCGGGCGCTCGGCTAGAATCGTCCCGATAACCGACAGCGGAGGCGCGATTGGGCACCGTCGTGACGTTGGCTGGGCAGGTGGGCGCGGCGAAGCTCGCGGACGGTCTGTACAGGCTGCGCGGCGCGGACCTGGCGGTGATCTGCAATACCGGCGACGACTTCGAGCACCTCGGGCTCGCGTTCTCGCCCGACATCGACACGATGCTGTACGCGCTCGCCGGCATGGCGAACCCCGAGGCGGGCTGGCAACCCGCGGGCGAGACGAAATCGCTGTACGGCATGCTGACCGCGCTCGGCGGCCCGGACCGCCCGGTGCTCGGCGACAAGTCGCTCGCCGCGGCGCTGCTGCGCGCCGACGCGCGGCGCGACGACCGCAGCCTGACCGCGCTCACGCTGCAGTTCGCGCGCAACCTCGGCATCTCCGCGCGCGTGCTGCCGATGAGCGACGACCAGGTGCGCACCTGGGTCGAGACCTCCGACGGCGACGTCGCCTTTCCCGAGTACTTCAACGCGCTCGCCTGCGAGCCCGCGGTGAAGGGGTTCCGCTACGCGGGCGCCGAGGACGCGCGCGTCTCCGACGAGGTGCTCGACGCCCTGCACGCGAACGACCTGGAGGCCGTCATCATCGGTCCGGCGAACCCCTTTCACTCGATCCGCCCGATCCTCGAGATCGGCGGCATGAAGCAGCTCCTCAGGAAGCGCGGCGCACCGGTGGTCGCGGTGACTCCGATCGTCGGCGCCAAGGCGCTCTCCGGCACCGCGGGAAAGATGATGCGCGAGCTCGGGCGCGAGGTCTCGCCGCGCGCTGCGGCGATGGAGTACTACAAGCTGATCGACGGCTTCGTCATCGATGCGGTGGACGAAGCGCAGGCCGACGGCATCCTTGCGAGCGGCATCGAGGTGCTGATCGCGCGCACCGTGATGCGCACGCCGGAAGACCGCGTGGCGCTCGCGCAGACGGTGCTCGATTTCGCGCACGCCATCCGCGTGCACAAGGCCCGCGAGGCCGACTAGAGCGCTGCCAGGCCCTACAGGACGGCTAGCGCCGTGGCGACGATCGCGTCGCGGTCCACGCCGAAGAACTTCCTCAGCGCCGCGCGCGTGTCACTGCGCCCGAAGCCGTCGGTGCCGAGCGCCACGTAGCGCCGCCCCGCCGGCGCCCAGGCGCGCGGCAGGTCGGCGACCGCACTCACGTAGTCGGAGGCCGCGACGATCGGGCCCGCGGCGCCTTCGAGGCATCGGGTGATCCATGCCTCGGAAGTTACCGGTCTGACTTCCCTCACCGCCTTGGAGGCCCCGGACGAGGCAAGCCCGTCCCATCTCAGCTCGCTCCAACTCGTGACGCTCCAGACGTTCGCCGCCACGCCATGCTCGCGCTCGAGCCGCTGCGCGGCCGCGAGCGCCTCGCGCAGGATCGGCCCCGAGGCGAGCAGCTGCAGCTTCGCGCCCGGGCGCGCCTCGAGCAGGTACATGCCCCTCAGGATGCCCTCGCGCGCGCCTTCGGGCAGCGGCGGGTGCGCGTAGTTCTCGTTCGCGACCGTCAGGTAGTAGAACACGTCCTGCTGCGCCTCCAGCATGCGGCGCGCGCCGTCCTCGACGATCGTCGCCAGCTCGTAGCCGAAGCACGGGTCCCAGGCGCGGCAGTTGGGGATCGCCGCCGCGGCGAGGTGGCTCGAGCCGTCCTGGTGCTGCAGGCCTTCCCCCGAGAGCGTGGTGCGGCCGGCGGTGCCGCCGACGAGGAAGCCGCGCGAGCGCGAGTCGGCCGCCGCCCACACCAGGTCGCCCACGCGCTGGAAGCCGAACATCGAGTAGTAGATGTAAAAGGGCAGCATCGGCGTGCCGTGCGCCGAATACGCGGTCGCGGCGGCGATCCACGAGGCGAGCGCGCCGGCCTCGGTGATGCCCTCCTCCAGGATCTGGCCGTCCTTCGCCTCCTTGTAGTAGAGCAGCTCGTCGTGGTCCTCGGGCTCGTAGAGCTGGCCGAGCGCCGAGTAGATGCCGACCTGGCGGAACAGCGTCTGCATGCCGAAGGTGCGCGCCTCGTCGGCGACGATCGGCACCACGCGCGGCCCGAGCTGGGGGTCCTTCAGGAACTGCGCGAGCAGCTGCACGAACACCATGGTGGTCGATTGCTCGCGCGCCGTGCCTTCGAGCAGCCGGCCCGGCGCGGGCACCGCGATCTTAGGCGCCGCGGACGAGCGCGCCGGCAGGTAGCCGCCGAGCCTCTGCCGGCAGGCATGCAGGTACTTGATCTCGGGGCTGTCGGCACCGGGGTAATAGAAGCGAAGCGACGTCACGTGCTCGTCCGAGAGCGGCAGCGCGAAGCGGTCGCGGAACGCCTTCAAGGCCTCGTCGTCCAATTTTTTCTGCTGGTGCGTACCCATCCTGCCCTGGCCCCACGAGCCCATGCCGTAGCCCTTCTTCGTCTGCGCGAGGATCACCGTCGGCCGGCCGCGGTGCTGGGCGGCGGCGTGGTAGGCAGCGTAGATCTTGACCGGGTCGTGGCCGCCGCGGTGCAGG
>DASPRX010000106.1:0-2229 GCA_035624235.1 Burkholderiales bacterium
CGAGCCGCTGTTTGCGCGCGGCGTCACCACGCTCGGCGGCTACTGGGTCGTCGATTCGGTCAGCTTCATGCGGCGCGCCGCGGCGCTCGAGCCCTGGGGCGACGCGGGCAAGAAGAGCAACGTGCAGCGGGAGGCGTACCCGGGAACCAAGGCCCTGCTGCGCGCGGCGGTCGAGCGCGCGCGACTGGCGTCCGGCGCCAAGCTTTGGTGAAATGGCACCCCCAACCATCAGGAGGACGCCATGGGAAAGACGATCAGCTACAAGCGGCCCGACGGCAAGAGCGTGAACGGCTACCTCGCGGAGCCCGCGCAGGGCGCCAAGGCGCCGGGCGTCGTGGTGATCCAGGAGTGGTGGGGCATGAACGAGCAGATCAAGCGAGTCGCCGACAAGCTCGCTGCCGACGGCTACCGCGCGCTGGTGCCCGACCTGTACCGCGGCAAGGTCGCGCTCGAGGCGAACGAGGCTGAGCACCTGATGAAGGGCCTCAACTTCGGCGACGCCGCCGGTCAGGACGTGCGCGGCGCGGTGCAGTACCTGAAGGGCTCCGGCAGCGCCAAGGCCGCGGTCACCGGCTTTTGCATGGGCGGCGCGCTCACGCTGCTCGCGGCGGTGAACGTGCCCGAGGCGGACGCCGAGGTGGTCTGGTACGGCTATCCGCCGCTCGAATACGTCGACGCGACCAAGATCAAAAAGCCGCTCATGGCGCACTGGGCGACCGAGGACGGCGCGTTCCCGATCGGCAAGGTCGACGAACTGGAGAAGAAGCTGCGCGAGGCGAAGGTCGGCTTCGAGTTCCACCGCTACAAGGCGAAGCACGCCTTCGCGAACGAGGAAGCGAGCCCGAAGAAGCTGCCGATCCTGCAGTACGACCCGGCCGCGGCGAAGCTCGCGTGGAGCCGCACGATGGACTTCCTCGCCAAGCACCTCAAGTAGCGCGTCAGAAGCCGCGCAGGTTGTCCGGGTCGATCGTCGGCGGGGCTTGCCAGGGCACGTCAGCGCGGTCGAACTGCTGGCGCGCCGGCGGAACCTTGTGCGGGTCGCCCGACGGAGCGGCGAACAACGAGGCGACCACGGCGGCGATCAGGACGAGGACGGCGATGAGCGCGGCGATCCTCATGATCGGCTCCCGCGGCTAGCGCAGCCGCAGCCAGGTGTAGCCCGCGGCGAAGATGAAATCGTCCGGCACCCCGTGCGCGCTCGCGTGGCGCGGGTCGAGGCGCGGCGCGGGGCCTTCGGGCGCGGCGGGCGTCGCGAACGCCGCCGCGGCGGCGGCGATCAGCACGAGCCCGAGCAGGCCGGTCTTGAATGGCGCATTCATGCGATCCTCCCGTCGTCCGCCGGACGCGCGGGATGCGCGGCCGGATGGCGCCATCCTCCGGCCGCGGCGCTTATGCGCCGCCTACAGATCGCTTACAGGCGGCTAAACGCTGCGCCAGACGTCGTCGTGCGTCGCGCCGCCGAGGAACAGCGGGCCCGCCCCGCCGAGGAGCTTCAGGTAGGCCTTGTCGGCCATGAGCTTCGCCTGCTGCGCCTCCATCGCCGCCAGGCTGTCGTAGGTGCCGGTCCAGACGACGCGCATCGGGTTGCCGCCGACCGGCATCATGACCTCCACCGGAACGCCAGTCGTCGACTTGATGTGCTGCGCGATCTTGCCGGCGAACGCCAGGGCGTCGGCAAGCTTGCCGGGCGCGATACACGCGGTTCTCGTGAAACGGATCATCGTCTCTCCTCTCTTAGAATGGGCCCCGCGGCCCAAACGGATGCCGAACCCGGTCTTGCCCGCCGGGTGAGCGCAATGTAGTCCCGTTCGGGCGCCGCGCCTAGCATCCACCCGGCACCGGAGCCACGCAGCCATGGACGCCCTCACCCGCCTCGGCAAAGATGTCGGCGCGCTCCTCAAAGCGCGCAAGGAAACCCTCGCGGTCGCCGAATCCTCCTGCGGCGGCCTCATCAACGCCGCGCTCGTCGCCGTGCCCGGCGCCTCCGCCTACTATCTCGGCGGCCTCGTCATCTACACCCAGGCCGGCCGCGAGCAGCTGCTCGGCCTCACGAAAGAAGACATGAAAGGCATCCGCTCGGCGAGCGAACCCTTCGCGCGCCTCATGGCCGCGCGCATCCGCGCCAAGCTCGGCGCCACCTGGGCGCTCGCCGAAACCGGCGCGACCGGCCCCACCGGCAACCGCTACGGCGACGCAGCGGGACACGCTTGCATCGCCGTCAGCGGTCCC
>DASPRX010000232.1:0-8284 GCA_035624235.1 Burkholderiales bacterium
CCACCGCCCCCTTGCAGATGAGGATGTGCGTGGCGTGGTCCTTTTCCACGACCACCGACATGCGCCGGCGCTGGAAGTCGAACGGCACCTCGTCCACCTTTGCGAAGTGCTCGGTGATGTGCAGCGCCTCCTGCACCTCGCCGTGCTGCAGGACCGCGACGTCGAGCAGGTTCTTCAGGCCGGACTGGTAGTAGCTGTTCAGATACGCGTAATCCAGCACGCGCTGGCTCTCGGTGCCCGCGAGGTCGACGTGCCGCTCGAGGATGACCTTGTCCTGGGTGAGAGTGCCGGTCTTGTCAGTACACAGCACGTCCATCGCGCCAAAGTTCTGGATCGAGTTCAGCCGCTTGACGATGACCTTCTTGCGCGCCATGGCGAGCGCGCCCTTGGCGAGATTTATGGTCACGATGACCGGCAGCATCTCGGGCGTCAGGCCGACCGCCACGGACACCGCGAACAGGAACGCCTCCACCCAGTTGCCCTTGGTGATGCCGTTGATCAGGAACACCAGGGGCACCATGACCAGCATGTAGCGGATGATGAGCCAGATGAAGCGGTTCACCCCCTTGTCGAAGCTCGTCAGCACGCGCTGGCCGGCGACGGTCGAGGCAATCGAGCCGAAATAGGTGTTCCTGCCGGTCGCGACGACGAGCGCGCTGCCGCTTCCGCTCACCACGTTGCTGCCCATGAAGCAGATGTTCGGCAGCTCGAGCGCGGACTTGCCCGGCTCGCCCACCGGCGCCGCGAATTTCTCCACCGGCAGCGATTCCCCTGTGAGCGCGGCCTGGCTCACGAACAGGTCCTTCGCCGACAGCAGCCGCACGTCGGCCGGGATCATGTCGCCGGCCGACAGCCGCACGACGTCGCCCGGCACGACCTTGCTCAACGGCACCTCGACGGACTGCGGGCCCGCCGGGCGCAGCCGCACCTCGAAATAGCGGGTCACCTCCTCGGGCACCCCTTTGCGCCGGTCCTTGCGCATCACCGTCGCGGTGGTGTTCACCATCGCGCGCAGCTTTTCCGCCGCCTGGCTGGAGCGGGACTCCTGCGCCCAAGCGAGCACCACCGAGGCCACTACCATGATCGTGATGACTATCGCGCCCGGCACCTCGCCCGTCAGGTCGGTGATGATCGCCAGCCCGAACAGCAGCAGCGGGAGCGGCGTCAGGAACATCTCGAGCAGCCGCAAGAGGGGGTGCTGCTTCTTTTCGAGCGCAACCACGTTCTCGCCGTGGGTCTCGAGCCGCTCCTCCGCCTCCCGCTCCAGCAGCCCCTCCGTGGAACTCTCCAGGCGCGCGAGCGCGGCCTCCGCCGTCAGCGCGGCGATCTCGGCGAGCCGCGGCGCGGCCGCGGGCCGCGACAGAGCGTGCGCGGCCGGCCGGGCGCCGAACAGCCGGGCGGGAATGCGCAATCCCAATAGCTTGAATTCCATCGTCGTGCACCCGACGGTCGACGTGGCCGGGGCCCGAGTATAACTTCTGGATCGCGCGCGATTTATGAATTTATGCCGATTCCCTGAGCGTCAGGGCGGGCGAGGCGCGCAGGACTTTCCTCGAAGACAGCCAGGCGTTCAGCGACAGCAGTAGCAGGCCGGCCAGCGGGCCGGCGGCGAGCAGCAGCGGGCTCGGCGGCAGGTCCAGGTCGAAGATGCGCGCGGCGAGCAGCTGCCCGATCGCCGCGGCGCCCGCCGCCGCGAGCACGCCCGCGGTTGCGCCCATGGCGAGGAACTCGGTGCGCTGGCTGCCGGCCACCTGGGCGCGCGAGGCGCCGTACACGCGCATGACCGCCGCCTCGCGCCTGCGCTCGTCCTCGGTGGCGACGAGCGCCGAGTACAGCACCAGCAGCCCGGCGCCGAGCGCGAACAGGAACACGAACTGCACTGCGCTGATGAGCTGGTCGATGATGCTTTGCGCCTGGCGCAGCGCGGCGCCGATGTCCACCACGGTTAGGTTCGTGAACTCGCGCGTCAGTTCGTTCATGGCGCGCTCCGCGTCCGGGCCGACGCGGAACGCGGTGATGTAGCTGGTCGGCATGTGCTCGAGCAGCGCCGGCGGGGCGATGACGAAGAAGTTGACCTTCATCGAGTCCCAGCGCAGCTTCCTGAGCGAGGTGATGCGCCCGCGCACCGGCTCGCCGCCGACCTCGAACTGGAGCACGTCCCCAAGCTTCCAGCCGAGCCGCTCGGCGATGCCCTGCTCGACGGAAAACTGGTGCGGGTCGCCGCCCTTCGCCCACCAGGCGCCGGCGGCGATCTGGTTGTGGCCGGGAAGCTCGTCCGCGTAGCTGAGGTTGAACTCGCGCTCGACCAGGCGCCTCGCGCGCTCGTCCTGGAAGTCCTTCTCCGAGACGGGCTTGCCGTCGCGCTCGACCACACGCCCGCGCACCATCGGGTAGATGTCGGGCTCGCCGACGCCCTGTGCGGCGAAGAAGCGCTTCACCGGAGCGAGCTGATCGGGCTGGATGCCGAGCACGAAGCGGTTCGGCGCATCCGGCGGCGCGGCGCGCCGCCAGGCGTCGACCAGCTCGTTGCGCGTGAAACCGAGCAGCAGCACTGCGGTGAGCCCGAGCGCGAGGCTCGCCACCTGCACCGCGTTGCCGCGCGCGTGGCGCCTGAGGTTGGCGAGCCCGTAGCGCACGGCCGGGCGCGTCGCGCCCAGGGCGCGCGCCACCGGCGCGGCCGCGAGCGCCCGCAGCGCGGCCCACGCCACCACCGTGAACACGGCCACCGCGACGGCGAACCCACCGACCACGTAGGCCCCGAGCCGCGCGTCGCCCGAGCGCCACACGAGCAGCGCGGCGAGCGCACCGAGACCCGCGGCGTACGCGGCGAGCGTCGCGCGCCGCGGCGCCCCGGCCTCGCGCCGCATGACCCGCACCGCGGGCACGTTCTTCAGCTGCACCAGCGGCGGTAGCGCAAAGCCGAGCAGCAGCACGAAGCCCACGAGAAATCCCTGCAGCGCCGGCAGCAGGGTCGGCGCCGGCAACTCGGCCTGCAGCAGGCTGGCGAGCAGGCCGGCAAGCGCCTGCTGCGCGACGAAGCCTGCCAGGCAACCGGCCGCGCAGGCGGCGAGCCCGAGCAGCGAGAACTCGCCGGCGTACAGTGCGAGCAGCCGCGCCTGCGTGGCGCCCAGGCAGCGCATCACCGCGCAGCCGTCCAGGTGCCGTTCGACGAAGCGCCGTGCAGCGAGCGCAATCGCGACGCCGGCGAGGATCGCGGCAAGCAGCGCGGTGAGGCCGAGGAAGCGCTGCGCGCGCTCGATCGAATCGCGCACCTGCGGGCGACCGGTCTCCAGGTCATCTGCGCGCTGGCCCCGCTCGAGGTGCGCCTGCGCGTACTTGTCGAAGGCGCGGACCTTGTCCGCGGGACCGGCGGCGTAGAGGGTGTAGGTCACCCGGCTGCCGGTCTGGACCAGGCCGGTCGCCGGAACGTCGTCCAGATTCATCATCAGGCGCGGCGCGATGTTGAAGAAGTTCGCGCCGCGCTCGGGCTCGAGGGTCAGCACGGCTGCGACCCTGAATTCGGCCGCACCGAGGCGGATGCGGCTGCCGACCGGCGCATCGAGCGCGCTCACCAGGCGCTCCTCGAGCCACACGCTGCCCGGCGCGGGCCCTTGCGCGGCAGGCGCATCCGGCGCGCCCGGCGCCGGCGCGATGCGCAGCCTGCCGCGCAGCGGGTAGTTCCCGCTCACCGCCTTGACGCCGGCGAGCTGGCTGCGCTCGGCGTCGCCCGCGCCGCGCGCGGCCATGCTGATGAAGCTCTCCGCCTCGGCGCGCGCCAGGCCGCGCCGCACGATCTCGCGCGCAATCGCCTCGCTCCAGGGATGGTCCGAGATGAGCACCAGGTCGGCGCCGAGCATCTGGTGCGCGTCGCGCACGAGCGCCTGGCCGACCCGGTCGGCGAAGAAGCCCACGCTGGTGACGCTCGCCACCGCGACCGTCAGCGCCGCGGCGAGCACGCGCAGCTCGCCCGCGCGCCAGTCGCGCAGGAGCATGCGCGTGGCCAGCCTCACGGTACGATCCTGCCCGCCGCCAGCCGCACGATGCGGTCGCAGCGCTCCGCGAGATGCTCGTCGTGCGTCACCATGACGAGCGTGGTGCCCGCGGCGCGGTTCAGCTCGAACAGCAGCTCGATCACCCCTTCGCCCGACTCGGCGTCGAGGCTGCCGGTCGGCTCGTCCGCAAAAAGCAGCTTCGGCCGCACGACGAAGGCGCGCGCCAGCGCGACGCGCTGCTGCTCGCCGCCCGAGAGGTGCTTGGGCGCGTGCTGCAGGCGCTCGCCGAGGCCGACGCGCGCGAGCACCTCGCGCGCCGCCGCTTCCGCGTCGGGATGCCCCGCGAGCTCGAGCGGCAGCATGACGTTCTCGAGCGCCGAGAGCGCCGGCAGCAGCTGGAAGGACTGGAACACGAAGCCCACGGTGCGCCCGCGCAGCTCGGCGCGCGCGTCCTCGTCCAGCGCGAACAAATCATTGCCGTCCAGCTCGACCGCGCCGGCGCTCGGCGTGTCCAGGCCCGCGAGCAGCGCGAGCAGGGTCGACTTGCCCGAGCCCGAGGCGCCGACGATGGCGAGCGCCTCGCCGGAGGTGACCGCGAGGTCGATGTCGCGCAGAATGACGAGCTCGCTGTCACCGCTCCTCACCGTCTTGCCGATGCCGCGCGCGATCAAGACCGCGTTCTGGGTCGTCATCTTCGTCCTGGGGGCCGCTTCATCCGCGGCCGCTGCGGGAAAAACCATCCTGGTCTACGGCGACAGCCTTTCGGCCGCCTACGGCATTCCGCTGGATCGAGGCTGGGTGGCTCTGCTCGGCAAGCGGCTCGCGGCGGAGGGCTACGATTATAGCGTCGCAAACGCCAGCATCTCGGGAGAGATCACCAGCGGCGGCCTGGGGCGCCTGCCCGACGCGCTCGCCCGCTACCGGCCGGCGATCGTCGTGCTCGAGCTCGGCGCGAACGACGGCCTGCGCGGCCTGCCGCTCGCGCAGATGAAGGCGAACCTCGACGCGATGATCCGCGCGTCGCAGCGCTCGGGCGCCAGGGTGCTGCTCCTCGGCATGCGCATGCCGCCGAACTACGGCCCGGACTATACGCAGGGTTTCGCCGCCGTCTTCACCGAGCTCGCGAAGGCGCGCCGCGTCGCGCTGGTGCCGTTCCTGCTGGAAGGCTTCGCCGAGCGCGAGGAACTGTTCCAGGGCGACCGCATGCACCCGGGCGCCGAAGCGCAGCCGCTCGTGCTCGAGAATGTGTGGCGCGGGCTCGCGCCGCTGCTCGCGGAAAAACCTAGAGCACGCTGACGCGCGCCGGGCCGTCGGCGAAGCGCCCGATCGTACGCGCCTCGGCGAAGCCCTCGCGCGCGAACAGCTCCAGCACGGCGCTCTCGGCCTGCGGCGCGCAGGCCACCAGCAGCCCGCCGCTGGTCTGCGGGTCGGTGAGCAGCGTCCTCATCCACAGCGGCGCGCCGGCAGGCAGCGTCACGGCTCCGCCGTAGCTCGTCCAGTTGCGAGCCGACGCCCCGGTCGCCAGGCCCCGCTTGGCGAGCTCGAGCGCCCCGCCGATCATCGGCAGGTCGTCGAAGCGTAGCTCGGCGAACAGGCGCGAGCCGTGGCACATCTCGAGCAGGTGCCCGAGCAGACCGAAGCCGGTCACGTCGGTGAGCGCGTGCACGCCGTCGATTGCGGCGAGCGACATCCCCGGCGTGTTGAGCTGCGTCGTCGTCTCGATCATGCGCGCGTAGTCGGCGTCGCCCAGCTCGCCTTTCTTGAGCGCCGCCGAGAGGATGCCGATGCCGAGCGGCTTGCCGAGCACGAGCAGGTCGTCCGTGCGCGCGCCGCTGTTCTTCAGCACGCGGTCCGGATGCGCGAGCCCCAGCGCCACTAGCCCGTAAATCGGTTCGAGTGTGTCGATCGAATGACCGCCTGCGACGGGAATCCCGGCCCGCGCGCACACCGCTTCCCCGCCTTCGAGGATTCTGCGGATCGCGGAAACCGGCAGCTTTTCGAGTGGCATGCCGACCAGCGCCAGCGCAAAGATGGGGCGCGCGCCCATGGCGTAGACGTCCGAGAGCGCGTTGGTCGCGGCAATGCGCCCGAAGTCGTAGGGATCGTCGACGATCGGTGTGAAGAAGTCGGTCGTCGCCACGAGCGCCTGGCTGTCGTTCAGACGGTACACCGCCGCGTCGTCGGCAGTCTCGGTGCCGACCATCAGGGCGGCGGGCAGGCCGCGCCCCTGCGCGGCGGTGAGGATCTCGGACAGCACGGCGGGAGCGATCTTGCAGCCGCAGCCTCCGCCGTGGGTGAAGGCGGTGAGGCGAACCGGTTCGGGAGCGTTCATAAGGGTAAAATTCTAGCGCATGAAGCCTCCCGGCCACGCGGTGCGGATCGAGTCGCTCGCGCCCGGCGAGTTCGACGCGGTGATCGACGTTCGCTCGCCGGCGGAGTTCGCCGAGGACCGCATTCCCGGCGCGCTGTCCTGCCCGGTGCTGGACGACGCCGAGCGCGCCCGCGTCGGCACGCTCTACAAGCAGGAGTCGCCGTTCGCAGCGCGCAGGCTCGGTGCGGCGCTCGTGGCGCGCAACGTCGCGCGGCACCTGGAGGGCGCGCTCGCCGGCAAGGCACGCGGCTGGCGGCCGCTCGTCTACTGCTGGCGCGGCGGCAAGCGCTCCGGCGCGATGGCGCACGTGCTGCGCGAGGTCGGCTGGGACGCGAAGACGCTCGCGGGCGGCTACAAGGCCTACCGGCGCTGGGTGGTGGCCGAGCTCGCCGCGCGCCCCGGCGCCCTGACCTTTCGCGTCGTGCACGGCGCAACCGGCAGCGGCAAGAGCCGGCTGCTGCGCACGCTCGAGCGCGCTGGCGCGCAGGTGCTCGACCTCGAAGGGCTCGCCGCGCACCGCGGCTCGGTGCTGGGCGACCTGCCCGACCGCGTGCAGCCTTCGCAGAAATGGTTCGAGAGCCTGCTGCGCGCCGCGCTCGCGAGCTTCGCTCCCGCGCGCACGGTGTTCGTCGAGGGCGAGAGCCGCAAGATCGGGCAGCTGCAGGTGCCCGAGGCGCTAATCGAGGCGATGCGCGCCTCCGAATGCCTGCTGCTCGAGGCCGACCTCGGCACGCGCGTCGCGCTGCTG
Source organism: Burkholderiales bacterium (assembly GCA_035624235.1). Taxonomy (GTDB): domain Bacteria; phylum Pseudomonadota; class Gammaproteobacteria; order Burkholderiales; family SG8-39; genus DAHVFK01. The sequence goes on from DASPRX010000232.1 coordinate 7,112, forward strand.
ATGGACGAATACCGCCACTTTTTCGCCGACCCGGCCGCGCTCGGCGCGCAGCTCGACTGCCTCGCCGCCCTGCACGGCCGCGCCAAGGTCGACGAATGGAAGGCGCTCGCCGCGCGCCCGGCATGGCGCGAGCTCGTGGAGCGGCTGCTCGTCGAGCACTACGACCCCGCGTACCGGCGCTCGGCGCAGCGCAACTTCGCGCGCCTGGGCGAGGCCGCCGTGCTGCGCGTTGACGCGCCGGACGAGCCGAGCTTCGAGCGCCTGGCGCAATCGCTCACCGGACATGCTACAAGCCTTCGACCGCGTCGCCTCGCGCCTGTCGCGTAACGCCCTCCTGCTCGCCGCGCTGGTGGTGGTGGCGCTGGTCGGGCTCGCGGACAAGCTCACGGGATACGAGCTGGCGTTCTCGCTCTTTTACCTCGCGCCGATCGCCGTCACGTGCTGGTACGCGGGGCGCGCCGCCGGCCTCGTGCTCGTGCTGATGAGTGCCGTGACCTGGCTCGTTGCCGATCTGGGCGCAGGTCACGTGTACAGCAGCCGCGCCGTGCTCGCCTGGAACGGGCTGGTGCGGCTGGGCATCTTCCTCGCGTTCGCCCAGCTGCTGTGCGCGCTGCGCGAGCAGCTCGAGCTCGCGCAGCGCCTCGCCAAGGTCGATCCGCTCACCGGGCTCGACAACCGCCGCGCCTTCGTCGAGCGGCTGCAGTACGTCCTCGCGCTCGCGGCGCGCGAGCGCCGCCCGCTCACGCTCGCCTACCTCGACGTCGACGATTTCAAGGGGGTGAACGACGCGCACGGGCACGCCGTCGGCGACCAGGTTCTGCGCCTCGTCGCGCGCACCCTCCTCAAGTCGCTGCGGCGCACTGACGCCGTGGGGCGCCTGGGCGGCGACGAGTTCGCGCTGCTGCTGCCCGACACCGACCGGACGGGCGCCGAGCACCTCATCGCCAAGACACGCGAGGCGCTGTACCACGCCTTTCGCACCGAGAGCGCGCGGCCGACCTTCAGCATCGGCGCCGTCACCTTCATGGAGCCGACCCCCGACGCCGAGCACGCCGTGTCGGCGGCCGACGCGCTGATGTACCAGGTCAAGTCGCGCGGCAAGGACGGCATCGCCTTCGGGCAGGAGCCGCCCGCCTGAGCTCGCCTCATCGGGTATCTTTGCGCCGATGTCCA
>DASPRX010000265.1:0-4531 GCA_035624235.1 Burkholderiales bacterium
ACTGCGCGCGATCGTGCGGCAACGCTGGGGCCGGTAAGCGCAGTCGTGCTTTCCGCCTATGCTATCGTGGCTTTCCGCCTCGCCGTCATGCTCGCGCGCCGGCGCTTTTCGGGATAGCCCTCCGATGCTTTGGATCAAGACGCTGCATATCGTCTTCATGGTGACCTGGTTCGCGGGTCTGTTTTACCTGCCGCGATTATTCGTCTATCACGCGATGTCCGAGGATCGCACGTCGATCGAGCGCTTCAAGGTGATGGAAAGAAAGCTCTTCTGGGGCATCATGACCCCTGGCGCGATTCTCACCGTCGCGTTCGGCACCTGGCTGTGGCTCGGCTGGGACTTCCGCGGCGGCTGGCTGCACGCCAAGCTCGCGCTGGTCGCGCTGCTCATCGCCTATCACGTGTGGTGCGGCAAGCTGATGCTCGATTTCCGCAACGAGCGGAATGCCAGGAGCCACATATGGTTCCGCTGGTTTAACGAGCTGCCGGTGCTGATGCTTCTCGGCATCGTGATCCTGGTTGTCGTCAAGCCGTTCTGAGGAGCAGTTCTTTGCTCCGTGTCCGCGCGGGCTCGAGGCGCTGCTCGCCGCGGAGCTGACGGGGCTCGGCGCGCGCGCAGCGCGCGCGCTGGCGGGAGGGGTCGCCTTCGCAGGAGATTGGGCGCTGTGTTACCGCGCCAACCTGTGGTCGCGCATCGCTTCCCGCGTGCTGTGGAAGCTTGCCGAGTTCCATTATGCAAGCGAACACGACATCTATCGCGCGGTGCGCGCCCTCGACTGGCCGGCGCGCTTTCCCGTCGAGCGCACGCTGCGCGTCTACGTGACGGCGCAGCGCAGCCCGCTGAAGAGCCTGGAGTTCATCACGCTGCGCATCAAGGACGCGGTGTGCGACAGCTTTCGCGACGCGAGAGGGCGCCGTCCGAGCGTCGAGCGGCTGCGCCCCGACGTGCGCATACACGCGTTTCTGGAGGAGCGCGCCGCCACGCTGTATCTCGATACTTCGGGCGAGCCGCTCTTCAAGCGCGGCTGGCGCGGCGCGGCGCACGAGGCGCCGTTACGCGAGAACCTCGCGGCCGGCATCGTCACGCTGACCGGCTGGCGGCCCGACGAAGCGTTGCTCGATCCGATGTGCGGTGCGGGCACTCTCCTGAGCGAGGCCGTGGCCATGGCGCGCGGCCGGGCGCCCGGGGCGAAGCGCCGCTTCGGATTCGAAAAGCTGTCGAGCTTCGAAGCGGGGATCTGGGAGCGCATCAAGCGCGCGCCCGCCCAGACGCCTGCCGCTTCTCCGCGGCTCTACGCCAGCGACCGCGACCCGGCGGCGCTGGCCGCGGCGCGCCGCAACCTCGCCGAGGCCGGTGTCGAGCGCTGGGTGAAACTGGAGCAGGCCGATGTCCTCGAGCGGGCCGCACCGGAGCCCTCGGGCGTGCTGGTCGCCAACCCGCCTTACGGAGAGCGCCTCGGTTCGCCCGAAGAGCTGGCGCGCTTCTATCCCGCGCTCGGCGACGCGCTCAAGCGGCGCTTCGCAGGCTGGCGCTGCTTCATTTTCACCGCCGATTTGAGGCTACCCAAGCTGATCCGCCTCGAGCCGGCGCGCCGCGTTCCGCTCTACAACGGCGCGCTTGAATGCCGGCTGTACGAGTTCCGCATCGTCACCGGCAGCCACCGGCGCGGCGTCAGTCGCGTACCGGGGCGCGCAGCGCCTTGATGCGCCCGCGCCGCGTCTTTTCCTCGACTCTCCTGTCGCGCGCGCCGCGTGTCGGACGCGTCGGCACGCGCTTTTGCGGGACGTGGGCCGCGCGCTGCACGAGCTCCCGCAGCCGCTCGAGCGCCTCACGGCGGTTGAACTCCAGGCTGCGGTGGCGCTGGGCCTTGATGACTACGATACCCTCGCGCGTGATGCGCTGTTCGCGCATCGCGAGCAGGCGCGCCTTGCAGGTCTCGGGCAGGGACGAGGCGCGGATGTCGAAGCGCAGATGCACCGCGTTGGACACCTTGTTGACGTTTTGTCCGCCCGCTCCCTGGGCGCGCACCGCGGCGAGCTCGATCTCGGCGAGCGGGATCGAAACGCGATCCGAGATCCGCAGCACGTCAGAGCGCCCCTAGCGCGGCGAGCGCGCGGCGCACTTCCTCGACGCCATCGGCACTGAGCGGCGCCTGTGGCGGCAGCGGTGCTCCCACCGCGTAGCCCTGCAGTGCGAGGGCGCCTTTCACGCAGGCCGCCAGGTTGTGCTTGGCAAAGGCCTCGTTCAAGCTCCACATGCGGCGCTGCAGCGCCAGCGCTTCGTCCCAGGCGCCGCGCCTGCAGAGCTCGTAGAGCTCGACGCTCTGGCGCGGCGCGACGCAGGCGGGACCCGCCATCCAGCCGACCCCGCCGATCAGCATGACGCAAGCCGGGATGTGCGCGGAGGCGGCGAACACGTGCATGCGTCCGGCAACCCGGTTGATGATCGACAGCAGGCGCCCTGTATTCACCGAGGCATCCTTGATGTAGCGGATGTTGGGCACGCGGCTCAGCCGCTCGATGACGGGCAAGCTGAGATCCGAGCGCTGGAAGCTCGGATTGGTGTAGAGCACCACGGGAAGCGATATGGCGCCGGCAATCGCCTCGAAATACCGGTAGACGCCCTCGTCGGTTATGGGGAAGTAGGCCTCCAGGATGGCCAGGACGCCATCGCATCCCAGCCGCTGCCACTCGCGCGCCTGCATAACGGCGTCGGCGATCGTGGTGGAGGCGACGCCTGCAACCACGGGAACCCTGCGCGCCGCTGCCTGCACGACCACCTCGACGATGCGGCGGCGCTGGGCGAACGTCAGGTAGGCGAACTCTCCGGTCGAACCAAGCGACGTCAATCCATGCACGCCGGAGGCGATCAGGTCCTCGCACAGGCGCGCGAGCACTGCCGCATTCACCTCGCCCGCGTCGTCCAGCGGCGAGACGAGGTAGGGGAAGACGCCGTGAAAATCCGCCTGGCTCATTCCCCGCTCGGGGAGCACACGACTAGACGATGTCGAGGTGCTCGATGCCCTTGCTCAGGTCGCGGTCCTTCGCTTCCTTGCCATGCAGCTTGATGGCGAGCCGCACCTCGTTGGTCGAGTCGGCGAAGCGCAGCGCGTCCTCGTAGCTGATGCGTCCGGCCTCGTGCAGGTCGAATAGCGACTGGTCGAAAGTCTGCATGCCGAGCTCGCGCGATTTCTTCATCACTTCCTTGATCTCGTGCACCTCGCCCTTGAAGATCAGGTCGGAGATGAGCGGCGAGTTGAGCAGGACCTCGACCGCCGGGATGCGCCCCTTGCCTTCCTTGAGAGGTAGCAGGCGCTGCGAGACCACGCCCTTCAGGTTGAGCGAGAGGTCCATCAGCAGCTGTGCGCGCCTGTCCTCGGGGAAGAAGTTGATGATGCGGTCCATCGCCTGGTTGGCGTTGTTCGCGTGCAGCGTGGCGAGGCACAGGTGGCCGGTCTCGGCGAACGCGATGGCATGCTCCATCACCTCGCGGTCGCGGATCTCGCCGATCAGGATCACGTCGGGCGCCTGGCGCAGCGTGTTCTTGAGCGCCGCTTCCCAGGAGTCGGTGTCCACGCCGACCTCGCGCTGCGTGATGATGCAGTTCTTGTGCGGGTGGACGTACTCGACGGGGTCCTCGATCGTCACGATGTGGCCGTGCGAATTCTCGTTGCGGTAGCCGACCATGGCGGCGAGCGAGGTGGACTTGCCCGACCCGGTCCCGCCGACGAAGATCACCATGCCGCGCTTGGTCATGGCGACGTCCTTGAGCACCGAGGGCAAGTTCAATTCCTCGAACTTCGGGATCGCGGTGGTAATCACGCGCAGCACCACGCCGACCTGGCCTTGCTGCATGAAGCAGTTGACGCGGAAGCGTCCGATGCCCGCGGGGTTGATGGCGAAGTTGCATTCCTTGCTCGCCTCGAAGGTCGCCGCCTGGCGGTCGTTCATGATGGAGCGCGCGAGCATCGCGGTGTGCTGGCCCGTGAGCAACTGCTGCGAAACAGGCGTCATGCGGCCGTCGATCTTCATCGCCGGCGGGAAGTTCGCCGTGATGAACAGGTCCGAGCCCCGCTTCGCGAGCAGCGCGCGCAGCAGGTCGTACATGAATTTGGTTGCCTGCTCACGTTCCATGCTTTACCTCCGTTTGGGCGGGCTTTCAGCGGTCGCGCTGCGCCCTTCAGCCGCCGAACATATCCTTGTTCTGTGCCTTGCCGCGCGCCTCGGCCACCGAGACGACGTTGCGCCTGATCAGCTCCTGCAGGTTCTGGTCGAGCGTTTGCATGCCCAGTTGCGCGCCGGTCTGGATCGCCGAGTACATCTGCGCGATTTTGTTCTCGCGGATCAGGTTGCGGATGGCGGGCGTGCCGAGCATGATTTCGTGCGCGGCGACCCGGCCCGAGCCATCCTTGGTCTTGAGCAAGGTCTGCGAGATCACCGCGCGCAGCGACTCGGACAGCATCGCGCGCACCATTTCCTTTTCCGCTGCCGGGAACACGTCCACCACCCGGTCGATCGTCTTGGCCGCCGAG
>DASPRX010000038.1:0-4608 GCA_035624235.1 Burkholderiales bacterium
GTAGATGAGCGCGAGCAGCAGCGCCGAAACGGCCAGCGTGGCGAGCGAAGTCTGCGGCAGCGCGCGCAGGATGGCGAAGCCGTCGCGCAGGAAGCCGGTCTTGTCGATGTGGACGCCGAGCAGCTTCGGCAGCTGGTCGACCACGATCACCAGGCCGATCGCCGACTTGAAGCCGGTCAGCACCGGCTCCGAGATGAAGTTCGCGACGAAGCCGAGGCGCAGCGCGAACGCGAGCACCAGGATCCCGCCGGTGAGCACGGCGAGCGTCGCGCTCGCGGCGAGCAGCTCGCCCTCGCCGCCGCCGTTCGGCAGCGCCTGGCCGAGCGCGGCTGCCGAGAGAATCGCGATGGTGGTCGTGGTGCTCACGCTCAAGGGGCGCGAGCTGCCGAGCAGCGCGTAGACGACCATCGGCACGAGCGCGGTGTACAACCCGACCTGCAGGGGAAGCCCGGCGATCGCCGCGTAGGCCATCGCCTTTGGCAGTACGACCGCGGCCGCGGTCAGGCCGGCGACCACGTCGAGGCGCAGCCACTCCCTGCGGTAATCGCGCAGTCAGTTCACCGGAAGGTCAATGCTCCGGCTCGGCCTTCTGCCAGGTCGAATCCGGATCGAAGCGCTTTATCGCGCGCGCGAGCGCGGCGGTGTTCGGCCCGAGGTTCTTCTCGTAGACCTTGCCCTCGTAGCTCACCATGAAGGTCATCACGCCCGTCTCGCCGTACTTCTCCGGCCAGGCGACCACGGCGAAGCCGCCGATCATGTGGCCGCGCACCACGTAGTCGAATGCGCCGCCCAGGGCGTTCTTGCCCTGGCCGGTCAGCATCCTGTAGCGGTAGCCGTAGTACACGCCCGCGCTCTTGCCCCCCGCCGTGCCGACCGCCGGCCCGAGCTGGCTCTCGGGCTCGCTGCCCGTGGTCGGCCAATACAGGCCATCGTGCTTGCCGGGCGAGCTGTCGAACTTCTGCGCGTACTCGAGCACGCCGTCGCCGTTGCGGTCCTTCTCGGCGTATTCCCGCTGCGCGTCGTAGATCGCGAGCATCACCTTCATCACGGCGCGCTCGTTGCGGCCGATGCGACGGATACGGATTTCTTCGGCGCCGGCGCGCATGTCGAAGCGCCAGCCCTGCGCCGTCTTCTCGAGCGGCACGGGGAAGGTCCAGCCGTCGGTGCCCACAGCGATTACCGCTTTGGCGTCGCCCTCGGGCTTGACCTCGTGCGACTTCGCCCAGGCCTCCAGAAACCGCAGCCTGATCTCGTCGGTCGCCGGCGGGAAGATGTTGCGGAAGTTTCCACCGAAAATCGCCTTGAGCGCGTCTTCGTCGTTGGTGGCGATCGCCGTGCCGAAGGCGTTCATCGCCGCGTCTGGCGTGTCGAAGGCCTTCTGCTGCGCGAGCGCGGCCGGCATCGCGGCGACGAGCAGCGCCAGCGCCGCGACCAGAGTGCGTAAAGCCTGACGGATAAATCTCATGATCTGGCCTCTACCGGCGTCCGCCGCCGCCACCGCGGCCGCCGCCACCGCCGCCGCGTGCACCACCGCCTCCACCGCGCGCACCGCCGCCGCCGCTGAATCCGCCGCCACCGCCGCGGCTCGCGCCCATCGACCGGTTGCTCGACTGGCCGCGGCTTACGTCGCGCTGCGAGGCCGCGCCGCCGCCCACGCCCTGGAAGGCGTTGTCGCGCGTTCCGGCACGGCCGGCGCTCGTGCTGCGGTCGGAAACGCCGCCGCGGCCGGTCCCGGCTCCTGCACCGCCGCGCTCCATCGTGCCCGCGCGCGCGCCACCCGCACCGCCCTCGCGGCCGCGGAAATCGTTGCGCGAACTCGCGCCGCCGACGCCCTGGTTGTAGCGCTGGCGGCTCGCGTTGTCGCGGTACGCCACGCCCTGGCGGTGCGAAGGATTGTGCTGCCAGTTGCCGCCGCCGCCCACCTTGGTGCGGTCGAAGTTGCGGTCGATGTTGGCGGCCTTGTTGACGTTGATGTTGACGTCGCCGTGCCCCCAGCCGACTCCGCCGAAGATCGCGCCCGCGGCGGCGATGCCGACGCCCCAGGCGAATCCGGCCATGAGCGCGCCGCCGGGGTAGTAATACGGCGAGGGAGGCCAGTAGTAGGGCGGATAGGAGGGATAGGCCCAGGAGCCGTACACCACGCTCGGGTTGTAGGCCGGCACGTAGATCGTCTGCGGGTTGGCCGGCTCGATCTTGATCACGGTCTGCTCCGGCGCCGCCTGCTCGACGATCACCTTCTGCTGCTCGTTCGATTTGAGGTTGCCCGACTGCTCGGCGCGCGTGCGCAGGCGCTGAACCGCATCGAGCACCGACTTCTGGTCGGCGAGGAACGCGTCGCCAAGCTTCTGCGTCCAGTCGAGCTTCTGGTCCATCGGCTCGAGGATCTGCGGGAAGGCGACCAGCGACTTCACGCTCACGTCCCAGCTCTGCTTCTCGACCGCCTTGACCGCCGCGTCGCCTTTCACGTTCGGGTTGGCCTTCACCCAGCGCGCCGCCTGCACCACCTCGAGCGGATAGGTCGAGGCCATCAGGACCTGTGCAAGGAGGTCGTCAGGATAGAGCGCGATCGGCGCGACCAGCGCCTCGATCTCCTCGGGCTTGAACGGCTCGGCCTGCGCCTGCTCCTGCTCCTGCGGCTGCGCAGCAGGCGGTGGCTGGTTCGGCGGCGGCGGCGGAACCTGCCCCGACGCGACCTCCGCCGCGCAGATGAATACGAAAGCGAGCGCCATCCGCCCGCATAAGCCGGTCCGGTAATTCATGCGTCGCATGCTAGTGGGCACACTAACGCGCAATTTGACCTACATCAAGCGCCGGTCATCCGCCGAGCGCCATCACCGCCAGGATGAGCACTGCGCCCAAAGCCGCCATCGCCGTGGCCGTAAGGAGCGGACGCGCATGACCCGCATGACGTCCAAGCAGGAAGCCTGCGAGGAACAGCATCGCCACGGTGACGCCGCGCGCGAGGCGCATCGCCAGCGCGGCGTCGCTCGTCAGCAGGAACGGAACCACGACCGGGAAAGTGGATACGACCACAAGCAGGAATACGCCGAGCGCGGCGAGCCAGTCCGCGCCGCGCAGCAGCCGCCCGGGCGGGGGCAGCGTCGCCAGCCGCCGGCGCATCCCCTCGAGCTCCTCGGGCCCGGCCAGCACGGCGGCGTGCTCCGGCAGCGTCTGCGCGATCAGCCGCTGCGCCGCCGCCGCGTCGGTGCCCTGTACGCGCTGGGCGAGCACCCGGTTGCGCGAGCGCTCGGTCGCCAGGCCGACGAGGTACATCACCGCGTCCACCAGGCCCCAGGCGATGTTGCAGCCGAGCGCAGCTGCCAGCGACTCGCGCACCTCGGCGTGCCCGGCGGTCGCGACCGATAGCGAGCCGACGATGGTTACTGCCATAATCAGCCCGAACAGGATCTCGGAGATCCGCTCGACCGGATCGAGCAGCCGCCCGCGCCCCTCGCCCACGTTGACCGCCTCCCGACGATGGATGCCAGGCAATATATCAAGAACGCCCTGACGTGGAACCGGCTGTACCGCAGCCTGAGCTATTTGCGCTCCGCGCTCTGGTTCGTGCCGGTCATCGCCATCGTGCTCGTCATGGCGGTCACGCCCTTCGTGCGCGCGCTCGACTCGGCGCTCGGCTGGACGCTCCTCGGCCTGGACGCGGACGGCGCCGAGGCGCTGTACCAGACCGTGGTCACGCTTACCCTGTCTTTCCTGGTATTCACTTTCGGCTCGCTGCTGGTGGCGATCCAGGTCGCGGGCGGCCAGCTCACGCCGCGCATCATCGCGACCATTCTGCTGAGCAACAAGGTCGTGCGCTACAGCGTCGGCCTGTTCGTGTTCGCGCTCGTATTCTCGGTGAGCGCGATGAACCGCCAGCAGGGCGCAGCGCACCAGCTGATCGTCTTCATCGCCGCTGCGCTCGGTATCGCCTGCATGGCGGTGTTCCTGTTCCTGATCGACTACGCGGCGCGGCTGCTGAGGCCGGTCAGCATCGTCGCGAACGTCGGCGACGACGCGCTCGCCGTGATCGACGCGGTCTACCCGGTACGCAGCGAACACCCCGACGAGGCCGTGCCGACCGCGTCGCGCGAGCTCGGGCGCGTGCGCAACACCGTGAGCCACGAAGGCGCCTCCGGCATCGTGCTCGCGGTCGCGCTGCAGGCGCTCGTGGCCGAGGCGCGGCACGACGACTGCGTAATCGAGCTGGTGCCCAAGGTCGGCGATTTCATCGCCTACGGGGAACCGCTGTTCGTCGTCTACGGCGGCACCGCCGCGCCGGAAGAGCAAGCGCTGCGCGCGATGGTCGCGGTGGGCGCCGAGCGTACGCTCGAGCAGGATCCTATGTTCGGCTTCCGCATCCTGGTCGACATCGCGATCAAGGCGCTCTCGCCCGCGATCAACGACCCGACCACGGCGGTGGTCGCGATCGACCAGATCCACCGCCTGCTGCGCGAGCTGGGCAAGCGCGAGCTGCGCCGCGAGGAGGTCGTGGACCAATCCGGCCGGCTGCGCGTGATCTTCCGCACGCCGAACTGGGAGGATTTCGTGCACCTCGCCTGCAACGAGATCCGACTGTGCGGCGCGGGCAACGTGCAGGTCGCGCGCCGC
>DASPRX010000133.1:0-26286 GCA_035624235.1 Burkholderiales bacterium
TTCTCGAGCTGGGCGAGGTCGGCTTCCATGACCGCGCCCCGCCTGCATTCTTCCACGAAAGAAGAGATTTCCTTGTTGTTCTTCGCTGCCCACGCCGCGATCGGATGTTCCGCCGCGACCGCACAGAACGTCGCGCCCATCAGGGTGTCGGCGCGCGTGGTGAACACCCACAGCACGCGCCGCTCGCCTTCGAGCTGGTACTCGAAGCCGACGCGTACGCCGTCGGAGCGCCCGATCCAGTTCTTCTGCATCAGCTTGACCTGCTCGGGCCAGCCCGGCAGCTCCTCGAGCGCCGCCAGCAGCTCGTCGGCATAGGCGGTGATCCTGAGGAAGTACATCGGGATCTCGCGCTTCTCGACCGGCGCGCCGGTCCTCCAGCCGCGCCCGTCGATTACCTGCTCGTTGGCGAGCACCGTCTGGTCGACCGGATCCCAGTTCACCACGCCGGTCTTCTTGTACGCGAGCCCCTTCCTGAACAGCCGCGTGAAGAACCACTGGTTCCACTTGTAGTAGTCGGGCCGGCAGGTGGCGAGCTCGCGCGACCAGTCGAGGGCGAAGCCGAGGCCCTTCAGCTGCGACTTCATGTACGCGATGTTGTCCCAGGTCCACTTCGCCGGCGGCACCTTGTTCGCCATGGCCGCGTTCTCCGCGGGCAGGCCGAACGCGTCCCAGCCCATCGGCTGCAGCACGTTCATGCCGCGCATGCGGTAGTGGCGGGTGAGGACATCGCCGATGGTATAGTTCCTGACGTGCCCCATGTGCAGCTTTCCCGAGGGGTAGGGGAACATCGACAGGCAGTAGAACTTGGGCCGCGCGGGATCTTCGAGGACGCGGAACGAGCCGCGGGTTTCCCAGAATTGCTGGGCCTCGCGCTCTACGCTTAGCGCATCGTAGCGGTCTCGCATGCCGGCGGGCGGGTGTCTATGAAGGGACGGGGAGCCGCGAATTATAGCTTTGCGCTGCTGCTCGGCGCCGCGCTCGCGCTCGCCGCGGGGAATGCGGCTGCGCTGCCCGCGGCCGTCATCGAGGGCGTGCAGATGCCCGCCTGGGTGGTGCGCGACGGGCGCGTCGCCCCGCTCGCGCCGGGCATGGAGCTGCGCGCCGGCGACGAGTTGCGCACCGGCGACGACGCGCGCCTGCTCATGCGGTTCGCCGAGGGCAGCCGCGTCAAGCTCGGCGCGCACGCCCGCCTCGCGCTCTCCGAGATCGAGCCCGACGCGGGCGGCATCTTCAAGAGCGCGATGAAGGTTCTCGAGGGTGCGTTCCGCTTCACCACCGACGCGCTCGCCAAGGCGCGCCGCCGTGACGTGCGCATCACGCTGCGCCAGGTGACCGCCGGCATCCGCGGCACCGACCTGTGGGGCAGATCGACCGAGGCGAAGCAGATCGTCTGCCTGATCGACGGCAAGATCGAAGTGAGCCCGGAGAACGAGCACGCGATCGAGATGGACCAGCCGCGCCAATTCTACGTGCGCGAGTACGGAGCATCGCAGCCGGTCGGCTTCGTCACGCCGGAGCAGCTCGCCACGTGGGCCGCCGAGACCGAGATCGCGCAGGGCGCCGGCGCGGCCGTCGCGGGCGGGCGCTGGAAGCTGACGCTCGCCAGCGCCGACAGCCAGGCGGCGGCGCTCGCCGTCTACGACGCGCTGCGCGCCGCGGGCTATCCAGCGCGCATCCTTCCGGTGAAGACGCAAGGCGGATTTGCGTATCAGGTGCGCATCGCCGACCTTGCGAGCCCGGCCGACGCCGAGGCGCTCGCCACGCGGCTGCGCGGCATGCCGGGCCTCGGCTCGCCGGCGATTTCGCGGTGAGCGGCCGCGTATAATTCGCGGCTTGTCGCTGCACCTCGAAAACCTCAATCCGGAACAGCTCGCCGCGGTCACGCTGCCCGACGAGCACGCGCTCATCCTCGCCGGCGCGGGCAGCGGCAAGACGCGCGTGCTCACCACGCGCATCGCCTGGCTCGTCAAGGGCGAGCGCGTCTCGCCGGGCGGGCTGCTGGCGGTCACCTTCACCAACAAGGCGGCGCGCGAGATGTTCACGCGGCTCACCGCCATGCTGCCGCTAAACCTGCGCGGCATGTGGATCGGCACCTTCCACGGCCTCGCGAACCGCATGCTGCGCGCCCACCATCGCGACGCGGGCCTGCCGCAGACGTTCCAGATCCTCGACTCGCAGGACCAGCTCGCGGTGGTCAAGCGCCTGCTCAAGTCGCTCGGCGCCGACGAAGACCGCACGCCGCCGCGTGAGGTGCAGTACTTCGCGAACGCGAGAAAGGAGGAGGGCCTGCGCGCGCGCGACGTGCAGGCGGTCGACGAAAGCACGCGCCGCCTCGTCGAGCTGTACGCCGCCTACGACGAGCTGTGCCAGCGCGAGGGCGTGGTCGATTTCGCCGAGCTCTTGCTGCGCAGCTACGAGTTGCTGGCGAGGAACGAGATCCTGCGCGAGCACTACGCCGCGCGCTTTCGCCACATCCTGGTGGACGAGTTCCAGGACACCAACCGCCTGCAGTACCGCTGGCTCAAGCTGCTCGCCGGCCGCGCGAGCACGATGTTCGCCGTGGGCGACGACGACCAGTCGATCTACGCTTTTCGCGGGGCGAACGTCGGCAACATGGCCGAGTTCGAGCGCGACTTCAGGGTGGCGCACGTGATCAGGCTGGAGCAGAACTACCGCTCGCAGGGCAATATCCTCGACGCGGCCAATGCGCTCATCGCGCACAACCGCAAGCGGCTGGGCAAGAACCTGTGGACCGCCGCGGGCAGCGGCGATCCCCTGCGCGTGTTCGAGGGCGAATCCGACGCCGACGAGGCGCGCTTCGTAGCGGAGGAGGTGCAGGCGCTCGCTCGCGAGAGCACGCGCCTGGCCGACATCGCGGTGCTGTACCGCTCGAACGCCCAGTCGCGCGTGCTGGAGCACGCGCTGTTCTCGGCCGGGATCCCGTACCGCGTATACGGAGGGTTGCGCTTCTTCGAGCGCGCCGAGGTGAAGCACGCGCTCGCCTATCTGCGCCTCGTCGCCTCGTCCGGGGACGACAACGCGTTCCTGCGCGTGGTGAACTTCCCGCCGCGCGGCATCGGCGCGCGCAGCCTGGAGCAGCTGCAGGACGCGGCGGCGCGCGCGGGGACCTCGCTCTACGGCGCGATCGATGCGTTGCCCGGCAAGGCGGCGCAATTCAAGGCGCTCATCGAGGGCCTGCGCACGGAATCGGCGAACCTGCCGCTCGCCGAGAAGGTCGAGCTGGTGGTCGCGAAGAGCGGACTGATCGAGCACTACAAGGCCGAGCGCGAAGGCGCCGAGCGGGTCGAGAACCTCGGCGAGCTGGTGAACGCGGCAGCTGCGTTCGACTCGGAGGAGCGCGAAACCGGTCTTGAGGAGACCGGCGATGCGCTCGTCGACTTTCTCGCGCACGCCGCGCTCGAGGCGGGAGAGCACCAGGCGGGCGAGGGCCAGGACGCGCTGCAGCTGATGACCGTGCACTCGGCCAAGGGCCTCGAGTTCGACGCGGTGTTCCTCACCGGCCTGGAGGAAGGACTGTTCCCGCACGAGCAGAGCGTGACGGAGAAGGACGGGCTGGAGGAGGAGCGGCGCCTCGCTTACGTCGCGATCACGCGCGCGCGCAAGCGCCTTTACCTGTCGTTCGCGCGCACGCGCATGCTGCACGGGCAGACGCGCTACAACCTGCCCTCGCGCTTTCTCGAGGAGATCCCGGCGGGCCTCGTGAAATGGCTCACGCCGCGCTTCGCCGGTCAGCGCGTCCGCGAAGCGCTCGCGTGGAGCCCGCCGAAGAAGAAGGAACCCGTGTTCTCCAGGCCGCGCGACACCGGCGGATTCAGCATCGGCCAGAACGTCATGCACCCCCGGTTCGGTTCCGGGGTGATCGTCGACGCGGAAGGCCAGGGCAACGACGCGCGCGTGCAGGTGAATTTCGGCGCGCAGGGCGTCAAGTGGCTCGCGGTGAGCGTCGCCAAGCTCCAGGCGGCATGAAGTGGCGCCGCATCCGCTCGCAGGCAAGCGCGCGCCGGCGGACGTCCTGATCGATCCGGCTGCGCTCGAGCGCGCCTATTACGAGCGGCAGCCGGACCCGCGGGATGCGCGCCAGCGCGTCGCCTTCGGTACCAGCGGGCACCGCGGCAGCGCGTTCGACTCGAGCTTCAACGAGGCGCACATCCTGGCAATCACGCAGGCGATCAGCGAAGCGCGGCGCGCCGCGGCGGTCGACGGGCCGCTCTACCTGGGCATGGACACGCACGCACTCTCGGCGCCTGCGCAGCGCAGCGCGCTGGAGGTGCTGGCCGCGAACGGCGTGGCGACCGTCATCCAGCGCGCCGCGGGCTTCACGCCGACGCCGGCGATCTCGCGCGCGATCGTCACGCACAACCGCGCGCACCGCGGCGGCCTCGCCGACGGCATCGTCGTCACGCCTTCGCACAATCCGCCATCCGACGGCGGCATCAAGTACAACCCGCCGCACGGCGGCCCGGCCGATACCGAGGTCACGGCGCGCATCGAGGCGCGCGCCAACGCGCTGCTCGAGGAGCGGAACGCGGGCGTGAGGCGCGTGCCTTACGGGCGAGCGCTCGTCGCCGCGACCACGCGCGAAGACGACTTCGTCGCGCCCTACGTGGAGGACCTGCAGCACGTCGTCGACCTGGACGCGATCCGCGCCGTGGGCCTCAGGCTCGGCGTCGACCCGCTGGGCGGCGCCGCCGTGCACTACTGGCAGCCGATCGCCGAGCGCTACCGGCTCGACCTCACGGTCGTCAACCCGCAGGTCGATCCGAAGTTCGCCTTCATGCCGCTCGATCACGACGGCAAGATCCGCATGGACTGCTCGAGCCCCTGCGCGATGGCGGGGCTCGTCAAGCTCAAGGACGCCTTTCGCGTCGCCTGGGGCAACGACGCGGACGTCGACCGGCACGGCATCGTCACGCCCTCGGCCGGGCTGATGAACCCGAATCACTACCTCGCGGTGGCGATCGACTACCTGCTCGCGAATCGCGAGCGCTGGCCGAAGAGCGCGGCGATCGGCAAGACGCTCGTCTCGAGCGGCCTGATCGACCGCGTCGTGCGCCGGCACGGCCGCCGGCTGCTCGAGGTGCCCGTCGGCTTCAAGTGGTTCGCGCCTGGGCTCGCCGACGGCAGCTGCTGCTTCGGCGGGGAGGAGAGCGCCGGCGCGAGCTTCCTGCGGCGCGACGGCACGGCGTGGACCACCGACAAGGACGGCCTCGTCATGGGGCTGCTCGCCGCCGAGATCACGGCGCGTACCGGCGAAGACCCCTCCGAACGCTACCGCGCGCTCGCCGCCCAGCTCGGCGCGCCGTACTATCGGAGAATCGATGCGCCGGCGACGCCGCAGGAGAAGGCGCGCCTCAAGGACCTCGACGCGGGCGCCTTGCGCACGGGCTCGCTCGCGGGCGAGCCGATCGTCGCTCGCCTCACGCGCGCGCCGGGCAACGGCGCGCCGATCGGCGGGCTCAAGGTGGTGACCGAGAGCGGCTGGTTCGCCGCGCGCCCCTCGGGCACCGAAGACGTCTACAAGCTCTACGCCGAGAGCTTCAAGAGCGAAGCGCACCTCGATGCGATCGTCGCGGAGGCGCAGAATATCCTGCGCAACGCCCTCTAGGAGGCCCGCATGCCGCTGACTGCCGAGCAGATCGCCCAGTACCGCCGCGACGGCTATGTCTGCCCCGTGCCGGTTATGCCGGCGGCGGAGGCCGCGGCCCTGCGCGGAAAGCTCGAGGCCTTCGAGGCAACCCAGGGCGGCAGGCTCGAGCCTGGCCAGCGCAGCCGCGCGTTCCTGCTGTTCAAGTGGTTCGACGACCTGATTCGCGACCCCCGCGTGCTAGACCCGGTCGGGCAGCTGGTCGGCCCGGATATCCTCTGCTGGAGCACCATCTTCTGGATCAAGGATGCGGGCTCGAAGAGCTTCGTCTCCTGGCACCAGGACAACACCTACTGGGGCCTGTCGAGCCGCAACGTGGTGACGGCCTGGTTCGCGATCTCGGACGCGAGCGTCGAGGCCGGATGCATGAAGGTCATGCCCGGAACGCACACCGGGCAGACGCTAGCGCACGAGGACACCTACGACGAGGACAACATGCTGACGCGCGGTCAGTCGATCCGCGGTTTGGACGAGTCGCGCGCCGTGAGCATGCCGCTGCGCGCCGGCGAAATGTCGCTGCACAACTACTGCCTCGCGCACGGCTCGGGACCGAACCTGTCGCGCGACCGCCGCATCGGCGTGTCGATGCATTTCATGCCGCCGGATACGATGCAGGTGGTCGGCGCCTGGGACTGCGCCGCGCTGGTGCGCGGGACCGATCGCTTCGGGCATTTCGCCCACACGCCGGTCCCGGCGCGCGATTTCGATCCGCCGGCGGTGGCTTTCCACGCGCGCGCCGCGGGCGCGATGCGCAACGTGCTCTACGCCGGGGCCGCGCGCAAGCTTCAGCGGCTCTGAGCGACGAGCAGCACGGGCCACACGCGCAGCGCGAACAGCGCAAGCGACAGCCACAGCAGCGCGCCACCGGCGAGGAGCGCTCCGAGCGCAAAGAGCGCGATGCCCGCGTTGGCCAGCGCGAGCTGCGCGCTCGACCAGGCTCCGCCGCGAATCGGCCGGCCGGTGAAGCGCGGCAGCATGTGCGCGCCGAGCGCGTAGACGAGGCACAGCGCGAAGCCGCCGAAGAGGTGCATCGGCGCCGGGGCGAGCAGCGAGCCCTCCGCGAGCATCGCCAAGCCCGATACGACGAGCCAGATGAGGGCCGAGAGCGCGAACAGGCGCTCGTCGCGGCCGAGCAGCATGCCGACGTGGCGCGCTGCGCCGGCGGCGCGATCGGGCGCCGCGGCGACGAGCTTGCGCGCCTCGGCCAGCGGCACGACGCCGACCGCCTTCAGCACGCCGTCGATCGCGAGCGCCGGGATCGTGCGCACGTGCAGGTCGCGCGCCAGCCGCTTGCCCTCGGGCTGCGCGAGGTCGAGCACCGC
The DNA here is from genome assembly GCA_035624235.1 of Burkholderiales bacterium. Taxonomy (GTDB): domain Bacteria; phylum Pseudomonadota; class Gammaproteobacteria; order Burkholderiales; family SG8-39; genus DAHVFK01. Next base: position 6,988 of record DASPRX010000133.1, read on the forward strand.
GTAGTCGATCTCCTTTTCGGCCGCCACCTGGCGCCACACGGCCTCTGCCGCCGGGCAGGTCGCGCACCAATCGGACACGAGCAGCTCGACGCGCATCGTCATTCGGCGCAGCGCATGCAGTCGACGTCGTAGCGGTCGATCCAGGCGCGCAGCCCTGCCTGCGCGGCTGCGCCGCGCGCAAGCGAGGCGAGCGCCACCTGCGGATCGTCGGCCCTCATCAGCACCAGCCACGCGTCGGTGTAAGGCGCGACGTTGATCAGCCCGGGGTCGGCCGCGACGCACTCGTTCACCGAGACGATGGTGCCCGCGAAAGGCGCCGGCACGCCGCCCGCCCACTTGCCCGATTCGAGCCGCGCGACGGGCTTGCGCCTCTCGCGGCGCGAGCCGGCCGGGCGGAAGGTCGCGTACTGCACGCGTCCGGCCATCGTCTGCGCCGGGTCGGTGATGCCGACGCGGAACGTGCCGTCGGCCTCCGGCCGTACCCAGCAGTAGTCGAGGTCGTACCACAGGTCCTCGGGCAGCTCGCAGCCGCGGTATTCGCTCATCGGCTTTCCGCCGGGGGCGCGAGGCGCACCGTGAACACCACGTTTATGGCGAAGGCGAGCATCGCCGCGACGCTCAGCGCGCCACCGAGCGCGACCAGCCAGCGCAGCACCGCGAGCCACCCGGCGACCATGAGCGGCAGGCCGGCGTTGGCAAGCCAGAATTGCGCCCAGGCAAGCCGCTCGGAGCGCAGCCGGTAGCCGCCGAAGCGCGGCAAGACGTGCAAGGCCACGCCGTAGATCGTCATCAGCACGAGCCCGAGCAGCATCAGGTGCGCATGCGCGCGCGTGACGTCCCCGGGGACGAGCTGCGGCGCGACGAGCCGCGCGAGCGCTAGCAGTCCGCCGGTCAGGCCGTAGACGAGCGCGAGCGCGATGAACAGGCGGTTGCGCGGATGCATGCGACGAGCCTAGACCGCGCCCGCGGGACTGCTTTGCTGCAAATCAAGAAAAATGGGCGACGAGCAGAAAGCGCGCGAGGCGTCCGGCAGCCATGAAGCCGAGCGCGGCGGCCCAGTTGACGCGCAACCATCCCGCGGCGAGACACAGCGCGTCGCCCACCAGCGGCAGGAACGCGAAGAAGGTCGCCGGACTGCCGTGGCGCTCGAGCCAGCCGAGCGCGCGCGGGTTGAGCTTGTCGCGCGTGCGCCCCGGCACGAGACGCCCGAGCGCGGAGGTGGTCATGCCGCCCGCGGTGTTGCCGAGCGTCGCGGCGACGAAGCTCGCAGCGAACAGGCCGGCGAGGCCGCCTTCAGGCGAAAGGAGCGCGTCCAGGGTGTGCTAGTCTTTTCTGCGTGAAACGCAACGATTATCTAGAGCGCATCCTCAAGGCGCGCGTCTACGACGTGGCGATCGAATCGCCGCTCGAGCGCGCCCCGGGGCTGTCGAAGCGCCTGGGCAACACGCTGCTGCTCAAGCGCGAGGACCTGCAGCCGGTATTCTCGTTCAAGCTGCGCGGCGCGTACAACAAGATGGCGAACCTGCCGCCGGCCCGGCTCAAGAAAGGCGTAATCGCGGCGAGCGCCGGCAACCACGCGCAGGGCGTCGCCTTGGCGGCGCAAAAGCTCGGCTGCCGCGCGGTGATCGTGATGCCGGTCACGACGCCGCGCATCAAGGTCGATGCGGTGGCCGCGCGCGGCGCGGAGGTCGTGCTGCACGGCGACACCTACGCGGAGGCCTACGCGCACGCGATGCGCCTCAAGCGCCGGCGCGGTCTCGCGTTCGTTCATCCCTACGACGATCCCGATGTGATCGCGGGCCAGGGCACCATCGGCATGGAAATTCTGCACCAGCATCCCGGGCCGCTCGATGCGATCTTCGTCGCGGTGGGCGGCGGCGGGCTCATCTCGGGCGTCGCCGCGTACGTCAAGCGCGTGCGCCCCGGCGTGCGCATCGTCGGCGTCGAGCCGGTCGACGCCGACGCGATGGCGCGCTCGCTCGAGGCGGGGCGCCGCGTGGTGCTCGATCAGGTGGGGCTGTTCGCCGACGGCGTGGCGGTTAAGCAGGTCGGCAAGGAAACCTTCGCGCTCGCGCGCAGGCTGGTCGACGAGATGGTGCTGGTCGACACCGACGAGATCTGCGCCGCGATCAAGGACGTGTTCGAAGACACGCGCGTAGTGCTCGAGCCGGCGGGCGCGCTCGCGATCGCCGGCGCCAAGGCCTGGGTGGAGAAGCACGCCGCGCGCGACAAGACGCTGGTCGCGGTGGCCTGCGGCGCGAACACCAACTTCGACCGGCTGCGCTTCATCGCCGAGCAGGCCGAGCTGGGCGAACACCGCGAGGCGATCCTCGCGGTGACCATCCCTGAGCGCCCGGGCAGCTTCAAGAAATTCTGCGCCACGCTCGGCGCGAAGAACATCACCGAGTTCAACTACCGGATCGCGGAGTCGAACGAAGCGCACATCTTCGTCGGCATCGAGACCGCCAACCGCGACGAGACGGCGCGGATCGTGCGCAGGCTCGAGCGCCACGGCCTGAGGACGCTCGACCTGTCGGACAACGAGATGGCGAAGACGCATTTGCGGCACATGGTCGGCGGGCGCGCGCCCTGGTCGGGGGATCGGCGCGCGACGCGTGCGGCGAACGAGCTGTTGTACCGCTTCGAGTTCCCCGAGCGGCCCGGCGCGCTGATGCGCTTCCTCAGCAACATGCGCAGCGACTGGAACATCAGCCTGTTTCATTACCGCAACCAGGGCGCGGACTACGGCCGCGTCCTGGTCGGCATCCAGGTTCCGCCCGCGGAGATGCGCGAGTTCCAGCGCTTTCTCGACAAGCTCGGCTACCCCTGCGCCGACGAGTCGAGGAATCCGGCCTACCGGCTGTTCCTGGGGTGACCGCCCGCACGCTGCAACTGACCGAACGGCTGCGCGCCTACGTGCTTAAGCACGGGGCGCGCGAAACCCTCGTGCAGCGACGCCTGCGCGCGGCGACCCAGCGCATGCCCCGCGCGGGCATGCAGATCGGCGCCGAGCAGGGAGCGCTGCTCGCGCTGCTGGTGCGGCTGATGGGCGCACGGCGTTGCATCGAGATCGGCACTTTCACCGGCTACAGCGCGCTCGCGGTCGCGCTCGCGCTGCCCCCGCGCGGCAAGATCGTGTGCTGCGACCTGAGCGACGAATGGACCTCGATCGCGCGTCGCTACTGGCGTCGCGCGCGCGTGGCCCGCAAGATCGATCTGCGGCTGGGGCCGGCGCTCGCGACGCTCGACGCGCTGCTTGCGCGCGGCGGGGCCGGGCGCTACGACTTCGCGTTCATCGACGCGGACAAGGAAAGCTACGGCGCGTACTACGAGCGCTGCCTGAAGCTCCTGCGCAAGGGCGGGCTGATTGCGGCGGACAATACGCTGTGGGGCGGTACGGTGGCCTACCCGTTCGCGACCGATCCCGACACGCGCGCCCTGCGCGCCTTCAACCGCAAGCTGCTCGGCGACCGGCGCGTGGAGATCGCCCTGCTGCCGGTGGGAGACGGGCTGACGCTCGCGCTCAAGCGCTAGCCGGCGTCGCCGCCGAAGTGGCGCTCGTCGGCGTAGCAAACCGGCGAGGCGAGCGCGCCCGTGGCGCCTGGCTCGGGCATGCCGAGAAAGACGAGCCCCTCGGAGTCGCGCCGGTACAGTCCGCGCTCGGTCGCCACATAGTCGACCGGAATGTCCCACTCCTGCGGGTAGATCGTGTCGATGCGCGCCATCTCGTAGGTCACGCCGATCACGACCGGCTTGACGGTCAGCGCCGCGAGCGTGCGGTCGAAGAAGCCGCCGCCATAACCGAGACGGTAGCCATGCACGTCCCAGCCGTTCATCGGCAGCAGGACTACTTCCGGCACGAGGGGCGCGCCTTCCACCGGGTAGGGAATGCCGAGCGCCCCCTCGGCCATTCTGACGCCGGGATGCCATTCACGGAATTCGAGCGGTTTGCCCGGACCGAGCACGACCGGGAGCACCGTGCGCGTGCCGCGCGCGCGCAGGCGGTGCGCCAGGTGGCGCGCGTCGTACTCGTTCCTGATCGGCCAGCACAGCGCGAGCGTCTTGCCGGCCAGCCCCGGGAACGCGCGCTCCAGCAGCGTGTCGATACTCCGGCGCCAGGCGGCGAGCGTCGCCGGGTCGAGCACAGCGCGCGCTGCGAGGAGCCGCTCACGCTCGCTTCTACGCCACTGCATCAATGCCTTGCGGTCCACGCCCGTGCTATGCTTTGTCGATGATTTTGAAGCACTTCCGCAATGTTACGCTAGTGCTCTGCCTGCTTGCGCCGGCGCTGCAAGCCGCCGCGCGCGGCAGCAGCGTGGACGAGGCTTTGCTCACCGCCTACGACGCCTACCACGCGGGCGATCCGATGAAGCTCGCGCGCGCCGCGCAGGCGTTGCCCCAGGACTACGTGCTCGAGCCGTACGTCGCATATTGGTCGCTGTCTCTGCGACTCGAAGACGCGAGCGATGCGGACGTGCAGGCGTTTCTCGACAAATATTCCGGCACCTATGTCGCCAGGCAGCTGCGCGCCGACTGGCTCAAGGTGCTCGGCAAGCGCGCGGACTGGACTGACTTCGATAAAGAGCGCGCGACGGTGGGGTCGCCCGACCTCGAGACGATCTGCTACGGCTGGCTCGCGCGCATTGCGCAGGGCGAGCGCATCGCGCTGCGCGCGCTGAAATCGATCTGGCTCGAGCCGCGCGAGCTGCCCGGCGGCTGCAATGCGCTCGTCGACCAGCTCGCGGCGGGCAAGGCGATCGGCGTGGACGACGTCTGGCGGCGCGTGCGGGTGCTGTTCGAGAACGGCCAGATCGCCGCCGCGAAACGCACGCTCGATTACCTGCCGAAGAAGGAGTCGCCCAACGAATCGCGCCTCACGCTGGCGGCTACGCACCCGCAGAAGCTGCTCGCGCAACGTCCCCTGCATGCGCAGACGCGCGCCGATCGCGAGTTGCTCGTGCTGGCGGCGGTGCGCCTTGCGCGGCAGGACGTGCGAGCGGCCGCCGACATGCTGGAGGACCGGCTCGCTGCGTCGCTGGACGAGCGGGACCGCGCCTACCTCTGGGCCCAGATCGGCTACCAGGGTGCGCTCGTGCACGAGGACCAGGCGCTCGAGTGGTACGCCGAGGCGGACGACTACCCGCTAAGCGACGCGCAGCTGGGGTGGAAGGTGCGCGCCGCGCTGCGCGCGGGCGACTGGCAGGCGGTGCGCGAGGCGATCGACGGCATGTCGGCGGAGGAAAGCCGCCTGAGCGCCTGGACCTACTGGTACGGGCGCGCGCTCGCCGCGCAAGGCAAGCCCGAGGCGGCGCGCGCGTACTACATGCGCATCGCGGGCAACACGGATTTCTACAGCGTGCTCGCCGCGGAAGAGCTCGGCTTTCTCGCCACCGCGCCCAAGGACGGCTACGTGCCGACCGAGACGGAGGTCGCCGCGGCCGCCGCGCAACCCGGCATCCTGCGGGCTCTCGAGCTGTACCGTCTCGACCTGCGCACCGAGGGGGCGAGCGAGTGGGCCTACGCGTTGCGCGGCATGAACGATCACCAGCTGCTCGCCGCCGCCGAAGTGGCACGCCGCGCACAATTGTACGACCGCAGCATCACGACCGCGGACATGACCCGGCGCGTGCACAACTTCGAGCTGCGCTACCCGGCACCCTACCGCGACGTATTCGCGGAATTCGCGCGCGAGCACGACGTGGACGAGGCCTGGGTGCTCGGGCTGGTGAGGCAGGAGAGCCACTTCATCGTCGACGCGCATTCGGCGGCCGGCGCGCGCGGGCTGATGCAGCTCATGCCGCACACCGCGCGCTGGGTGGCGCGCAAGATCGGCCTAAAGCACTATCACCCCGGGCACATGGCAGAAGTGAAGACCAACATCACCCTCGGCACGGGATACCTCAAGCTCGTGCTCGACAACCTCGGTCACGAGGTGCTCGCCTCGGCGGCGTACAACGCGGGCCCGGGCCGCGCCAGGAGCTGGCGCGACGCGAAGCCGCTCGAGGGGGCGATCTACGCCGAGAACATCCCGTTCGACGAGACGCGGCACTATGTGAAGAAGGTGATGGCGAACTCGATCTTCTACGCGTCCTTGTACGGTGACGGGCCATCGTCGCTCAAGGCGAGGTTGGGCATGATTTCGTCCGACGATTCATCCGCCGGCGGAGACGCCACCCTTCCCTGAGCGCGTTCGAGCGATGCGCTACGAGAACATCCTGGTGGTCGGCGGGTCGGGCTTCGTGGGCCGGCACCTGGTCGCGGCGCTCGCTGCGCGCGGCGCGAGAGTGAGCGTGCCGGCGCGCCGCCGCGAGCGCGCCAAGGAGCTGCTGCTGCTGCCCACCGTGGAGGTGGTGCAGTGCGACGTCAACGAGCCGCAGGTGCTCGAGCGGCTCGCGGCGGGGCGCGATCTGGTGATTAATCTGGTCGGCGTGCTGCATAGCCGGCGCGGGCGCGCCGCCGAGCGCGGACCGAACGACTACGGCCCGGACTTCGCGCGCGCGCACGTCGAGCTGCCTAAGGCGCTGCTCGGCGCCTGCCGCGCTGCGGGCGTCGGACGCCTGCTGCACATGAGCGCGCTCGGAGCCTCGCCCACGGCGCCCTCCGAGTACCTGCGCTCCAAGGGGGTCGGCGAGCAGCTTATGCTCGCCGCGCGGGATCTCGAGGTGACCGTGTTCCGCCCGTCGGTGGTGTTTGGCGCCGACGACGCGTTCCTCAACACGTTCGCGGCGCTGGCGCGCTGGCTGCCGGTGCTCGCGCTGCCCAGCCCCGAAGCGCGATTCCAGCCGGTCCACGTGGGCGACGTGGTGCGCGCCTTCGTCGCGGCGCTGGAAGAGCACGCATCGGCCGGCAAGGCCTACGACCTGTGCGGGCCGAAGGTGTATACGCTGCGCCAGCTGGTCGAGTACGTGTGCGCGCTCGGCGGGCGCCGCCGCGCGGTGCTCGGGCTGCCCGGCGCGCTCGCCTATCTGCAGGCATGGATGATGGAATGGGCGCCGGGGCCGACGCTCATGTCGCGCGACAACCTGCGCTCGATGCAGGTGCCGAGCGTGTGCGACTGCGAGCCGCCGTTCGGCATTGCGCCGCAGGCGCTCGAAGCGCTCGCGCCGGCCTGGCTCACGCTCGCCGCGCCGCGCCGGCGTTACTCGACCATGCGATGGAAGGCGCGCCGTTGAGCAAGCCGGTCCTGGTCGTCGGCAACAAGAACTACTCCTCCTGGTCGCTGCGGCCATGGCTGGCGATGAAGGTGCTCGGCCTTGAATTCGACGAAGTGCGCATCCCGCTGTACCAGCCCGAGTCCAAGATGGCGATCCTGCGCTACTCGCCCGCCGGCAAGGTGCCCTGCCTGGTCGACGGCTCGATTCGGCTGTGGGACTCGCTCGCGATCATCGAATACCTGGCGGAGTCGCACCGCGAGCTGTGGCCCGATGCGCCCGCCGCGCGCGCGCTGGCGCGCTCCATCAGCGCCGAGATGCACTCCGGTTTCGCGCAGTTGCGCCAGCACATGAGCATGAACGTGCGCAAGCGCCACCCGGGCAAGGGACGCACGCCCGAGTCCGAGGCCGATGTGCGCCGCGTGATCGACATCTGGAGCGACTGCCGCGCGCGCTTCGGTACCACCGGGCCGTTTCTGTTCGGACGCTTTGGCGCCGCGGACGCGATGTACGCCCCGGTCGCGCTGCGCTTTCGCACCTACGAGGTCGAGCTGCCGGCGGCCTGCCGTGCGTACGCCGACACGATCCTCGCGCTGCCCGCGCTGCGCGAGTGGATCGGCGCGGCCGAGCGCGAGACGGAAACGCTGCCGCAGTTCGAGCAGTACGGTTAGGACGCGCGTGCCGCCCAGGCCCGATGCCGCGCGCCTGCATCGGCTCGCCGCTGCTGCGGCCCTGGTGGCTGCCCTGTGGGGCGTGCGCGTCGAACTGCCGGCGGGCCCGACGCTCCACTTCCTCGGGGCCGCGGCACTGTACCTGATGTTCGGCGCGCCGCTCGCGCTCGCCGGCATCGCGCTCGCCGCGGCGCTCGCCTGCGCGTTAGGCGCGGGCGCATGGGCCCAGCTGCCAGTGCAGTGGCTCGCCGACGGCGCAGTGCCGGTTGCCTGCGCGTGGGCCGTGCATCGCGCGGTGGAGCGCTACGCGCCGCCCAATTTGTTCGTCTACGTGTTTGCCGCCGCCTTCGCCGGGGCGGGGCTGTCCATGATCGCATCGCTCGCCGCGCACCGCCTGCTCGGGGCGAGCGTCGAGCCGTTCGTCGCGCTCGGCCTGATGCTCGGCTTCGGCGAGGCGTTCCTGACGGGCGCCCTGCTCACGCTGTTCGTGGTCTATCGCCGCGAATGGGTCGCGACTTTCGATGACGCGCGCTATCTGGCACGGCGATGAAGGCCTACGTCGTCGGCGGCGCGGTGCGTGACGAGCTGCTCGGCCTGTCGGTCGCGGACCGCGACTGGGTGGTGGTCGGCGCGACGCCCGAGGAAATGGCGGCGCAGGGCTTCCGCGCGGTCGGCAGGGACTTTCCCGTCTTCCTCCATCCGCAGACGCGCGAGGAGTACGCGCTCGCCCGCACTGAGCGAAAGAGCGGACGGGGCTACAAGGGCTTCACCGTGTACGCGGCGCCCGACGTGACGCTCGAGGACGATCTGCGGCGGCGCGACCTGACGATCAACGCTATGGCGCGCGCCGAGGACGGCACGCTGATCGACCCTTTCGGCGGCGCACGCGACCTCGCGGCGCACGTGCTGCGCCACGTGAGCGAGGCCTTCGGCGAAGACCCGGTGCGCATCCTGCGGGTGGCGCGATTCGCTGCGCGCTTCGATTTCCGTGTCGCCGAGGAGACCGCCGCGCTGATGCGCGCCATGGTCGAGGCCGGCGAGGTCGAGGACCTGGTGCCCGAGCGTGTCTGGCAGGAGCTCGTGCGCGGCCTCGCCGAGCCGCATCCGCAGCGCATGCTCGAGGTGCTGGCGGCCTGCGGCGCGCTGACGCGCCTGCTTCCCGAGCTGCGGCCGGACGCGGTCCTCGGCGCGGCGCTCGCGCGCGCTGCCGCGGCGCAGGCGCCGCTCGCGGTGCGCTTCGCGGTGCTCGCCGCGCGGCTCGCCGAGCCCGAGGTGCAGGCCGTCGCCGAGCGCCTGCGCGCGCCGAACGAAGTACGCGAGCTGGCGCTCGCGTACTGCCGCTGCCGAGACCTGCTGCGCCGCGCGGCCGGCGCGACGCCCGCGGAGCTGCTCGATACGCTCAAGCGCGCCGACGCGCTGCGCCGGCCGGACCGCTTCGCCGGGCTGCTCGCCGCGGCGCGCATCGCCGAGGCCGCCTCGCCCGCCGGCCTCGCGCGGCTGGAGCGCGCCCTGGCGGCCGCGCAGCAGGTCGACGCGGGAGCGATCGCCGCAGGGGCGGCCGCGCCCGCCGACATCCCGGCGCGGCTGGACCATGCGCGCGAGGCGGCGATCTCCGCCGCGCTCAGATGATGCGTCCGAGCAGGTAGAGCAGGAGCGACAGCAAAACCGTGCTGGTGAATGGGACGTAGAGCACGCGCCCGCGCAGGGGAATGCGCAGGTCGCCGGGCAGCCTGCCCAGGCCTGCCCGCGTCAGCCCCGGCGCCGCAACGGAGAGCACGAGCAGCGCGACGAACAGCGTCAGCAGCCATTTCAGCACGGTGAAACGCTCCCAACGCGGCTTGCGGCGCGCGATAAACTCACCGCACTCGAATTTGCGGGAAACGCGATGATCGATCTGTACACGTGGGGCACGCCGAATGGCCGAAAGGTCTCAATCATGCTCGAGGAATGCGCGCTTGCCTACCGCGTGCACCCGGTCGACATCGGCAAGGGCGAGCAGTTCGCGCCCGAGTTCGTGGCGATCAGCCCAAACGGCAAGATTCCGGCGATCGTCGACTCGGACGGCCCGGACGGCAAGCCGATCGGCATGATGGAATCGGGGGCGATCCTCGTCTATCTCGCCGGCAAGACCGGGCGCTTCCTGCCGCAGTCGGTGCGCGGCAAGTACGAGGCGCTGCAATGGCTCATGTTCCAGATGGGGCACGTGGGCCCGATGTTCGGACAGGCGCACCACTTCATGCGCGCGAAGAAAGACGAGATTCCCTACGGCACCGAGCGTTACGGCCAGGAGGCCAAGCGCCTTTATGGCGTCATGGACCGGCGCCTGGCGGGCACGCCGTTCCTCGCCGCGGGCGAGTATACGATCGCCGACATCGCGACCTTTCCGTGGGTGGCGCGCCACGAATGGCACCGGGTCGATCTCGCCGGGTTTCCGAGCGTGAAGCGCTGGTTCGAGGCGATCGGCCGGCGCCCGGCGGTGGCGCGCGGCATGGTCGTGCCGTTCCTGAACTGAGCGGGATGCTCGAGCTGCTCGCCGTGCCGCACGGCGGCGCCCCTGCGCGCGCGCCGCTCGTGTTCGTGCATGGTGCCTACGTCGGCGCCTGGTGCTGGGAAGAGCACTTCCTGCCGTGGTTCGCCGAGCGCGGCTTCCCGTCGTATGCGCTTTCCCTGCGCGGGCATGGCAAGAGCCCGGGGCGCGAGCAGCTGCACAGCTTCGGGCTGGCCGACTTTGCGGACGATCTCGAGGCCGTGCTGGCAGGACTCGATCGGCCGGCGGTGCTCATCGGTCATTCGATGGGCGCGCTCGTGGTGCAGAAATACCTCGAGCGCGGCGCGGGGGCTGCGCTCGCGGCCGCCTTCGTCTGTCCGGTGCCGCCGTTCGGCCTGCTGCCCTCGAGCTTCACCCTCGCCTGGACGCGCCCCGCGCTGTTCACGGAGATCAACGCGCTCGCCATCGGCCGGCGCGCATCGCGCGGCGCGCTGCACGAGGCGCTGTTCGCCGGTCCGGTGGATAGCGAGCGCATCGAGCGCTACTACGCGCGCATGCAGCCGGAGTCGCGCCGCGCGCTGCTCGACATGGCCGGCTGGGGGCTGCCGCAGACCTGGCGCCTCGACCTACCTCCGGCGCTGGTCATGGGCGCGGAGCGCGATGCGCTCATCGGCACGTCGGCGGCGCGCACCACCGCGCAGCTGCTCGGCGCGCAATACCGCGAGCTGCCCGGGCTGGGGCATGCGGTGATGCTCGACCCGGGCTGGCGCACGGCGGCCGAGGCGCTCGAGGGGTGGCTCGCGCAGCGCGGCCTGTAGCGCGGCTCAGCGCCGCGGCGCCGCGGCCCCGAGGTGCATGCCCGAGTCGAGCTGGATCAGCTCTCCCGTGACGGTCGCAGCGCCGTCGATCAGCCAGGCTACGGCCTCGGCGACGTCCTCTGCGCTGCTCGCGCGCGCGAGCGGCGCGTTGCGCTCGAAGCCGGCCTTGATCTTCGCGTAGCTTTCCTGGCCGAGCCCGTCGACGAACCAGCGCGTCGTGATCAGGCCTGGACAGACCGCGTTGACGCGCACCTCGGGCGCGAGCGCGCGCGCGAGGTGCAGGGTGAGCGAATTGAGCGCGCCCTTGGAAGCGATGTAGGGAATCGAGGAGCCGATGCCGAGCGAGCCGGCGATCGACGACACGTTGACGATCGCGCCGCGCGCGCGCTGCAAATGCGGCGCGGCCGCGCGCACCATCTGGAAGGCGCCGACGAGGTTGACGGCGTAGATGCGCTGGAAAACCTGCGCGTCGAGCGCGTCCCAGTTCGACGGTCCGCTGAAGGTCGTCACCCCGGCGTTGTTCACCAGCGCATCGAGCCGTCCCCAGCGCGCGAGCGCCGCGTCGACCAGCGCGCGGCAAGCGGCGTCTTCGGCTACGTCCGCCCGCGCGAGCACGGCGTCGGCGCCCGACTCGCGGCAGGCGCGCTCGGTCTCGCGGGCCTCTGACTCGCTCTTCGAGTAATTGATCAGCACGTCGTAGCCGCGGCGCGCGAGCGCGAGCGCGCTCGCCCTGCCGACGCCGGTCGCCGATCCGGTCACGATCGCCTTCTTGCGTTCGGTCATGCGAGCTCCTTCTGGTCAGCGGCGCGCGTGGCGCGCCAGGAACGCGTTTATCCGGTCGACGCGCAGCTGCGGCTCGTCCGGATCGGGCTTGGAGCCCACCACGCGATTCATCCATCGCATGTTCTGCTGCATGCGTGCGACCACGCGGCGCCACTCCGCGGCGGTGTGGCGCTGCGGGTCGGGCAGGACGTGGCACTGCTGGCAGGCGAGCCGGAAGGGCTCGTTCTCGGGCGCCAACACGTCGGGGTACTTCTCCGGATCGAGCGGCTGCTGGCCGAAGCGCTGCAGGTAGGCGAGCAGCGTGCGCGCCTGCTCGTCGCTCGGCGCTGACAATCCGCCCATCATGTCCGTCATCAGACGCCCCATGTTGCCCTGGCCGCGCATGCGCGCCACCATGCGCTCGAGGATCTTGGGCCACTTGGCCGGCTGGTGCATCGCCGGATTGGGCAGGTTGTGGCACTGCACGCAGTAGCGCACCGTGAGCGCGGCGCCAGGCGAGCCCGAATCGGGCAGCATCCCGGACGTGAAGCCCGGCGGCAGGATGCGCTCGAGCATCGGGCCGTAGGGGCTCGTTTGCCAGCGTTGCCGCGCTTCGGCGACCGCGGCGTCATAGGCCGCCGTGCCCGCGATCGCCGCGCGGGAGACGACCAGCGCGACAGATATCAGTAGCAAGGGGCGCATTGGCATCGTCACAGCGTGTGCGACCGGTCGCCTTGCGCAAAGCCGGCGAATGGTCGCTCGACGCCGCGCCCCACGGCGAGCACCTTGAAGAGCTCGCCCATCTCGGAAGGCGACAGCAGCCGGTTTGCCTCGGCGGCGAGCGGGGCGTAGCGGCGCACCTCGGAGGGATCGATCTCGGCGAGCAGGTCGGTGATGCCGCAATTCACGAGGAATTGCGCCTGCGACGCGTAGCCGAGCACGTCCAGGCCGGCGTCGCCGGCTGCGTGCGCCAGAGCGCTGAAATCGACGTGCGCGGTGATGTCCTGCAGCCCTGGCAGGTAGAACGGGTCGCCGTGCGCACGGTGGCGGAAATGGCACATCAGGGTCCCCATCGAGCGCTGTGGATGGTAGTACTCGCGCGCCGGGAAGCCGTAGTCGACGATTAGGATCGCGCCGGACTCGAGCACCCCGGCCAGCGTCGCGATCCAGGCGCGCGCGGCGAGGCCGATCTCGCTCTCGTAGCGCCCCGCGGGTGGCAGCGCAACCTCGAGCGCACGCGCGGCAGCGAGCACTTCGCCCGCTGCCGGCCGCTCGCTCCAGGCGAGCGTACCCTCGTTCGCACACACGCCGCGCTCCCGGATCCCTTGCCGAGTCCAGGCGAGCGCGTGTACCGGCAGCGCGTCGAGTACCTCGTTGGCGAGCACCACGCCGCGAAAGCGCTCGGGCAGGCGCGCGAGCCAGCGCGCGCGCGTGCCCAGCCGCGCACGCTGGCGCGCGGCGAGCTCGGCGCTCGGCTCGACGATCAGGTACGGCACTTCCTCGGGCAGGGCGTCGACGAGCGCGGCGGCGAGCGCGCCGCTGCCGGCGCCGAACTCGAGCAGCGCGCCGCCGGGCCCGAGCAGCGCGGCGATCGGGCGCGCGAGCGCGCGCGCGAACAGCGTGCCCGTCTCGGGCGCAGTGACAAAGTCGCCGGCGGCGCCGAGCTTGGCGCTGCCGCCCGCGTAGTAGCCCAGCCCCGGCTCGTACAGCGCAAGCTCCATGTAGCGCGCGAAGCTCATCCAGTTGCCGCGCGCGGCGAGCTCGGCGCCGATGCGCTCGAGCAGCGCGCGGCTTGCGGCGAGCGCCTCGGCGCCGGGCGCTGGCAGGGCGGGATCCATGGCCGGGCAAGCGTACCCGGTCGGCTAGAATTCGCAATGTGACGGGCGAATCCCTCGACGGCAAGGTGGCGCTGGTGACCGGCGGTGCGCGGCGCGTCGGCGCGGCGATCGTGCGCCGCCTGCACGGCGCCGGAGCAAGCGTGGCGCTGCACTACCGCGGATCCGAGGCCGCCGCGCGCGCGCTCGAGGAGGAACTGAACGCGCGGCGCCCGGCGAGCTGCGCGCGCCTGCCCGCCGACCTGCTCGAGGAGGGCGCAGCCGAGGCGCTCGTCGGCGAGGCCGCGCGGCGCTTCGGCGGACTCGACGTCTTGGTGAACAACGCATCGATGTTCTACGTCACGCGCCTCGGCAAGATTGCAACGCGGCAGTGGGACGAGATCGTCGGCTCGAACCTCAGGGCGCCGCTCTTTCTGTCCCAGGCGGCGGCGCCTCACCTGAAAGAGCGCGGCGGGGCGATCGTCAACGTGACCGACATCCACGCCGAGCGGCCGCTCCGGAACTTCGTCGTCTACAGCGTCGCCAAGGCCGGGCTCGCGGCGCTCACCCGCTCGCTCGCGCTCGAGCTCGCTCCGGGCGTGCGCGTGAACGCGGTCGCCCCCGGCGCGATCGCGTGGCCGGAAGACGACAAGTTCGAGAACGCCGAGCGCCAGCGCATCGTCGCGACCACGCCGCTCGGGCGCATCGGCGACCCGGGCGACATCGCACAGGCGGTACACTTCCTCGCTTGTGCGCCCTACGTCACCGGCCAGACGCTGGCAGTCGACGGCGGGCGCTCGATCTTCATCTGATCCTCGAAGCGAGCCGCCATGATTGATCCGCGCCGCGAGCGGTACGAGGCGAACAAGCTCGCCAAGCGCCTGCGCCGCCAGGTGGGCGAGGCGATCGCCGATTTCGGGCTCATCGAGCCGGGCGACCGCGTCATGGTCTGCCTGTCGGGCGGCAAGGACAGCTACGGCATGCTCGACCTGCTGCTCGCGCTGCGCGACAAGGCGCCGGTCGAGTTCGACATCGTCGCGGTCAACCTCGATCAGAAGCAGCCCGGCTTTCCGCCGCGCGTGCTGCCGGACTATCTGATGGCGCGCGGCGTGCCTTTCCGGATCGTCGAGCAGGACACCTACTCGGTGGTCAAGCGCGTCGTGCCCGAGGGCAAGACGATGTGCGCGCTGTGCTCGCGGCTGCGCCGTGGCGTCTTGTATCGCGTGGCGGGAGAGCTGGGCGCGACCAAGATCGCGCTCGGCCACCACCGCGACGACATCCTCGCCACCTTTTTCCTGAACCTGTTCTACGGCGGCAAGTTGAAGGCGATGCCGCCGAAGCTCGTCTCGGACGACGGCCGTCACGTGGTGATCCGGCCGCTTGCCTATGCCGAAGAGAAAGACCTGGCCGCCTACGCCGAGGCGCAGCGCTTTCCGATCATTCCCTGCACGCTGTGCGGCTCGCAGGAGAACCTGCAACGGCAGGCGGTGCGCCGCATGCTGGCCGAATGGGACAGACGCCACCCCGGCCGCAGCGCCTCGATCCTGCGGGCGCTGTCGGACGTGCGGCCGTCGCATCTGATGGACAGGAAGCTGTTCGATTTCGCCGGCCTGCGGCCGACCGGCGTCGCCGATCCCGAAGGCGATACTGCGTTCGACGCACAGGAATTCGGCGAGCCGCGCTTCGCCGACATTTCCGTGGTTTGAGGAGGAATGGTGAGCACGACCGCCATGTACTGGAAGGAGATCACCGTCAACTGGGGCGAGTCCGACCCCTTCGGCCTGGTCTACTACCCGCGCATCGTCGCCTGGTTCAACGACACCGAGCACGACTTCTTTCGCACGATCGGCTTTCCGATCGACCAGATGATCAAGAATGACCGCACCACGTTCGTCATGGGCGACATCCACTTCCGCTTCATTGGACCGGCCGCCTACGGCGACCGGGTCGCCACCGCCGTCACGCTGGCGAAGCTCGGCGAGCGCACGCTGCATTGGAACTGCAAGGCGATCAACGCGGTCACTGGCGCGCTGGTCACCGAAGGCACCGCGACGCGCGTGTACGCTCGCATCAATGAGGACGGAACGCTCAACTCGGCCGTGATTCCGGAGAAAATGCGAAAGGCTCTCACCGGGACGGGGCTGCTCAGCCACCTGAGCCAGGACATCGAGAGGGATCCCGAGTACCGGCACCCCTCGGCCAAGAGCTGACCGGGGGCTAGTCTTTCGCCTCGACGCGCGTCGTCGACTCGGCGAAGACGTACGCGAAGCCGATGCCCGCGAGCACGGCGGAGCTCTGTTTCACCAGCGGGCTGTCTTCGAACACCGCGCCGTGCAGATCGTAGGCGCGCACGAAGGCGCTTACCCAGACCGAGCGGAAGCGCTTGTTCAGGCTCGCCGTGAACTGGGTACCGCCGTAGCCGCCGCCTGCCGTGTAGGCGGGCCGGCCGGGCTCGGCGAACTGCGGATCGACCTGGTAGTAATAGGCGTTGTAGTGGCGATCGTTGAACAGCGGCCCGGCCTGCAGGCCGAGGCGCCAGCCGCCGCCGGGCCCGGCATCGCGCATGAACCAGTCGATGACCGGGTTGAACACCAGGCCGATATCGTGCGCCCGCAGTCCGTCGAAGGCGAACGCGGCGCGCACCGGCAGCTGCAGCGAGAGGACGTCGGTATCGGCCGCATTGCGCCAAAGATTGAAGCGCAGGACCGGCCCGATCTCGAGCGTCGGCTGGAGATCCGGCATGCCGTGGCGGGCGTCGTTCTGGTCGCTCGGTGCGGGCTGGCTCGCGTTCAGCGACACATCTAGCTCTACGGCGCGCTTCTCGACGAGCAGCAGCGCGGCGAGGCCGTGGCGGTCGTCCATGCGCAGTAACTGGCCGCGATAGCGCAGATAGGGCAGCGGATAGAGGTAGTTGCGCGACTGGTCCGAGCCGCGGTAGTCGGGCAGGCGCAGCGCGTAGGCGCCCAGGCCGGCCTCCCACAGCGGCAGCTCGTCCGCGCGCGCGAGGCCGGCGGCGAGCGCAAGCAGCGCGGCGGGGGCAAGCGATCGCAGCTTCATGGTTCGTCAGGCGATTTGGTCGGCTGGTACAGTGCAGTATGCCAGCATCGGAAGGTTGTCAAGATCAAATTGACATGCTAGGCTTTGCGCCACGGCCGATTCATGGATTGCGCGCTCAGACTCGTCGAGATTTTCGGTAGCCAGGCAGAAGTCGCGCGCGCCTTCCAGCTCGATCGCGCCGTGATCAACAACTGGGTGAAGTCGGGCTACGTCCCGGCGCGCTGGGCGACCGAAGTCGAGCGCGTGACCCAGGGACGCATCAGTGCAGTCGATATCCTGACCGAGGCGAGCGCCAAGCGCCCGGTGCGCGTGAAATCGCGCCCCGGCGACGCGCCGTTCGGCATCCTGTCGGAGAGTGATCCCATGAACCAGTACGTACCGTCGAAGCGCATCCATTCGTTCCATCCGCCGCAGAGGACGCTCATGGGCCCCGGTCCGACCGAGATCCATCCGCGCGTGCTCACCACCATGAGTCAGCCCGCGATCGGTTACCTCGATCCCGTGTTCGTCGAGATGATGGAGGAGCTCAAGTCGCTGCTGCGCTACGTCTACCAGACGAAGAACCCGCTCACCTTCCCGATCTCGGGCCCGGGCTCGGTTGGCATGGAGTACTGCTTCGTCAACATGGTGGCGCCGGGCGACAAGGTGGTCGTGTGCATCAACGGCGTATTCGGCGGCCGCATGCTCGAGAACGTGGTCCGCTGCGGCGGCGTGCCGGTAGTCGTCGAGGACAAATGGGGCGAGCCGGTCGACCCGCAGAAGGTCGACGACGCGCTGAAGAAGAACAAGGACGCGAAGATCGTCGCCTTCGTGCACGCCGAGACCTCGACCGGCTGTCAGTCGGACGCGCAGGCGATCGCGCGCGTGGCGCACAAGCACGGCGCGATGGTGATCATGGATGCGGTGACCTCGCTCGGCGGAACGCCGGTCAAGGTCGACGAATGGGGCATCGACGCGGTGTACTCGGCGAGCCAGAAGTGCCTGTCGTGTACGCCGGGCCTGTCGCCGGTGTCCTTCTCCGAGCGCGTCGTCGAGCACGTCAAGCACCGCAAGGACAAGATCCACAGCTGGTTCATGGACATGAACCTGCTGCTCGGCTATTGGGGCGCGACTACGCGCACCTACCATCACACCGCGCCGACAAACTCGCTGTTCGCGCTGCACGAGGCGCTGCTGCTGATCCGCGAAGAGGGGCTGGAGAACTGCTGGGCGCGCCATCACCGCCACCACGTTGCGTTGAAGGCGGGGCTGGAGGCGATGGGGCTCAAGTACCTCGTGAAGGAGGAGCACCAGCTGCCGCAGATGAACGCGGTGCTCTGTCCCGAAGGCGTGAACGAGGCCGAGGTGCGCAAGACGCTGCTGAACGAGTTCAGCATCGAGATCGGCGCCGGCCTCGGGCCACTCGCCGGCAAGATCTGGCGCTTCGGCCTGATGGGCTATTCCTGCCGTCCGGACAACGTGATGCTGTGCCTGTCGGCGCTCGGCTCGGTGCTCGAGGACATGGGGCTGCCGGTGCAGGTGGGCGACGCAGAAGCGGCGGCGCATGCGGCCTACGCCAGCATGCACACCCGGGACGCGCAGCGCAAAAAGCGCATGGCGCAGGCCGCGTAGCCGGGCGCGCGGGCTTGCAGTACAGTGTCTGACGCCTGGAGGCGACAGACCGGCCGAGAGCCCGCATGCAAATCGACGACGGCTACCCTGACGCGCTGCCGCGCGGCTACCACCTGCACTGGTACTTGGTCGAGCAGGTGCTCGGCCAGGGCGGCTTCGGCATCACCTATCTCGCGCGCGACACGAACCTCGATCAGCGCGTAGCCATCAAGGAGTACCTCCCGGTCGAGGTGGCCACGCGGCGCACCGACGCGTCGGTGCGCGCGCGCACCGAGGAGCACGACGAGCGCTACCGCTGGGGCCTGGCGCGCTTCATCCGCGAGGCGCGCACCCTGGCGCGCTTCGACCACCCGAACATCGTGCGCGTGCTGTCGGTGTTCGAATTCAACAACACCGCCTACATGGTGATGCGCTTCGAGGAGGGGAGCAATCTCGGCGCGGTGCTCGAGAAGCGCGGCACCCTGCCGGAAGCAGAGCTGATGCGCATCGTCCAGCCGATCCTCGACGGCCTGGAGCTGGTGCACAACGCGGGCTTCATCCACCGCGACATCAAGCCGGACAACATCCACATCCGGGCCGACGGCAGCCCGGTGCTGCTCGATTTCGGCTCGGCGCGGCAGCCGGTCACCCACGCGCCGAGCATGACCATCCTGGTCGCACCCGGCTACGCCCCCTTCGAGCAGTACTACAGCAGCGGCGAGAACCAGGGCCCCTGGACCGACATCTACGCGCTCGGCGCGACCTGCTACCGCGCCATCTCGGGCGCGGCACCGCTCGACGCGATCGCGCGCAGCAAAGGCGTGCTCGGCAGCGCGCGCGAGATGCTGGTGCCCGCGAGCGTGGTCGGCGCGGGGCGATACACCGAGCGCCTGCTCAAGGCGGTCGACCACGCGCTCGAATTCGAGGAGCGCAAGCGGCCGCAGAACA
>DASPRX010000206.1:0-17208 GCA_035624235.1 Burkholderiales bacterium
CGGGTCGATCATGATCGGACCGCGCGGACTTTCGAACTTCCAGCCCTCGAGCGCCTTCATCGCCTTGTCCGGGTCGATCTTGCCGTTCAGGGTTTTCACCACGTGCGCGATCGCCGCCATGCCGTCCCAGCCTGCCACCGCGCTGAAATCCGGGGGAATTTCGCTGCCATACGCCGCCCGCCACGCTTTGACGAAGGCCTCGTTGGCCGGATTCGTGTAATCCGCTGCATAGTGGCCCATCACGACGATTCCGGCCGCAGCCTTGCCCATACCCTGCAGCTTGGTGTCCTGGATGATGTCGAGCGGGCCAATCAGCTTGATTCCCGCGTCGCGCAACCCCAGGTCGCCGTAGGTCTTGACCACCGCCGCGGCGTGCGGACCCGCGGGCACGAAGACGTAGAGGCAGTCTGGCTTTTCGTCCTTCACTCGCTGCAGGAATGGGGTGAAGTCGGGCACCTGCGCCGGATTGCCCATGGGAATGGTATCGACCACCTTGCCCCCGGCCGCCTCGAAGCCCATCTTGAACGCTTCGAGGCTGTCCTTGCCCGGCGGATAGTCGGTATAGCCGACCGCCGCCGTCTTGCAGCCCAGGGTCTTGGCCGCGTAGGTGCCCATTGGGTAGGCGGCGTGCCACATGCTGAACGAGGTGCGCACGATGTACGGGGACAGCTTGGTGATCCAGGCCGTGCCCGCGTTCATGATGATGGTCGGCACCTTCGCTTCAGTGATCAGCGGCGCGCTGGCGATCGCATCGGGCGAGAACACGAAGCCCGCGAGCATCTCGACCTTGTCGCGCGTGATCAGCTCCTGCACCTCGGTCTTCGCTACCGTGCCGCTCGGGTTCTTCGAGTCGCGCTTGATCAGCTCGACCTTGTTGCCTCCGAGCGAATCCGGATGCTCCTTCAGATACAGATTCATGCCGCGCATGATCTGATCGCCCCACTCGGCGTTGACCCCGGAAAAGGTCAGCACCACGCCCACTTTCACCGTGGCCGCCTGCGCCGCGGGAAGCGCGAGCGCAGCTAGCAGCGCGGCTCGCGCCACATTCTTCAGCAATCGCATGTCCGTCCTCCTTTCACCTCGAAAAAACATTATAGGTCGCCTGTCCGAAGCACAACTGGCATTATCTTGCCGGTTCAGGACTCGCCGCCCGCAACGCCGATCAACGCGTCGAGCCGCGACCGGTTGTGCAGCAACTCCTCGCTCGCACCGTCGTACGCGATCCTGCCGCGGTTCATCACCAGCGCGCGCGCCGAAAAATCGAGCGCGATTCGCGTGTTCTGCTCGACCAGAAGAATGGTCAACCCCTCGTCGTCACGCAGCCTCTTGAGCGAGCGCATCAGGTCCTCGACGATGCGCGGCGCGAGGCCCTCCGAAGGCTCGTCCATCAACAGCACGCTCGGATTGCCCATCAGCGCGCGGCCCACCGAGAGCATCTGCTGCTCGCCTCCGGAGAGCTCGTTGCCGCGGTGCGCTTGCCGCTCGGCGAGCTGCGGGAAGAGCCCAAGCACCGCGGCCAGTGTCCAGCGTCGCTCGCCGGTCGCCGGGCTCGGCCGGGCCGCCACCTCCAGGTTCTCGCGCACCGTGAGGGAAGGGAAGATCTCGCGTTCCTGCGGCACGTAGCCCAGCCCGGCGCGCACCCGCCGGTACGGCCGCAGACCGGTCAGCTCCTGGCCGTGCATTCGGATTGTGCCGCCGTGCAGCGCGGTGTGCCCCATCACGGTTTCGAGCAGAGTCGACTTGCCCACGCCGTTGCGCCCGATCAGGCTCACGCTTTCGCCTGCGCCGAGTGCGAGCTCCAGCTCCTCGAGCACTACGGTCTCGCCGTAGCCGGCCGACACCGCTTGCAATGCGAGCGCACTCTCAGCCATGAACCTGTTCGCCTAGGTACAGGGTGCGCACGCGCTCGTCGCTGGCGACCTGCTGCGGCGTGCCCTGCATCAGAACCGCCCCGGCCACCAGGACCGTGATGCTGCGCGCGAAGCGAAACACCACATCCATGTCGTGCTCGATGATGAGCACCGCGATGTCCTGCGGCAGCCTTTCGATCACATCAAGGATGATGTGGCTCTCGGCCGAAGGGACGCCCGCAGCCGGCTCGTCGAGCAGCAGGACTTTCGGGCGCTGCCCCAACGCAATGGCGATCTCGACCAGCCGCTGGCGTCCATAGGGCAGCTCGCTGACCAGCTTGAGCGCGTCGCCCTGCAGGCGCAGCGCTTCAAGTAAGGCGACCGCCTCGTCGGCGGTGGCGCGCCGCGCGCCCGCTGCGCGCCACAAGTTGTTGCAGGCCCCGCTTCGCTCGCCTACCGCGAGGCAGACGTTATCCAACACGGTGAGGCCGCGGAACAGTTGATTTATCTGGAAGGTGCGCGCGATGCCGCGGCGCGCGCGCTCGAGCTGCGACAGGCGCGTGATGTCCTCGCCGTGCAGCAGCACTCTGCCGGCCGAGGGCTTGAGCACGCCGGTGAGCAGGTTGACGAAGGTCGTCTTGCCCGCGCCATTGGGGCCGATCAATGCACAGCGCGCACCGCGCTCGAGCCTGAAGTCGATGGCGCGCGCAACGTGCAGAGCGCCGAAGTTCTTGTGCAGGCCGTGCGTTTCGAGCGCAGGTATGCCGCTCATCGCCAGAGTCTCTTCGCCCGGCGTACCGCCTGTTCGACGAGCCCGAGCAGGCCGCCGCGCGCAAACAGGACCGTAAGGACGAGAACCAGGCCGACGCCGAACTCCCAGAACGCAGGGCTGAGCCTGGCCAGGCTGTCCTCGAGCAGCATGTAGGCCGCCGCGCCGAAAAAGGCGCCATACAGTCGGCCGGTCCCGCCGAGGATGAGCATGATGAGCACGGTCGCCGAGCGCTCGAAACCCAGGGCGCTTAGCGTGACGAAGGCGTTTGACTGCGCATACAGACCGCCCGCGATGCCGGCCATTGCGGCGGCGATCGTGTAGACGGTGACCAGCCGGCGATGCACCGGGGAACCCACCGCTTGCATGCGGCGCAGGTTCTCGCGGACCCCGACAAGCGCCTGGCCGAAGGGCGAGTACACGATGCGCCGGGCGACGACGAACAGGACGAACAGCACCGCGAGTGCGTAGAGGTAGTAGGTGTGCCCGTACAGGTCGTAATCGAAGCGACCGAACAGTGGCTTGATCACGATGCCGGTCACGCCGTCGTAGCCCCCGGTGATGTCTGCGCGGGCGTTGCCGAGCTCGTAGAGCATGATTGCAGTCGCCAGCGTCAGCATCAGCAGCGTGAGACCGCGGTAGCGCAGCAGCACCCAGCCGGAAACGAAGCCCGCGAGCGCAGCGCAGACGCCCGCGAACACGAGCCCGCTAATCGGCTCGCTCCAGCCCAGCCGCGCCGCAAGCAGCGCCGCCGCGTAGGCACCGGTGCCGAAGAATGCCGCGTGACCCAGCGTGACGATCCCGGCGTAGCCCAGTATCAGGTCGAGCGATAGCGCGAACATGATGCCGATCAGGATCTGCGTGCCGAGCGCCATGTAGTCCGGAAATGCGAAATAAGCGCCGAGCGCGATCAGCCAGGGCAGTGCCTCGGCCGGACGCAGGTAGTGCCGCCTGAGCAGGAACTCGGCCGCGGCTGCACCCGAGCTGCGTTCATTCCCTGCCATACAGACCCACGGGCTTGAGCAGGAGAAGCGCGATCGTGGCGGCGTAGATGAAGAACGCTCCGCCCGCCGGGAACAGGTACTTGCCGGCGTTGTCGGTGATGCCGAGCACGAGCGCGGCGACCACGGCGCCGCGGATGCTGCCGAGCCCACCCACCGCGACAACGATCAGGAAGAACACCAGGTACTGGATGGCGAAGGTCGGCGTCAGGCCCATCAGATTGATCGCCAGCCCGCCGCCGAGCGCCGCGAGGCCGCTGCCGAGCGCGAAGGTGAGCGAGAACAATCGGTCCACGTTGATGCCGACCGACTGCGCCATGCGCCGGTTGTCGACCGCGGCGCGGATCTTGGCCCCGAGGCTCGTGCGCTCGAAACCGTACCAGAGCGCAGCCACCATCACGGCGCCCACCGCGACCATGAACACGCGGTATGCAGCCAGCGTGCGGAAGCCGAGATCGACGCTTCCCGTGAGGTAGTGCGGTACCTTGATCGTCATCGGCGCCGGGCCATACACATAGGTGAAGCCCGCGATCGCCATGAACACCAGGCCAATCGTGAGCAGCACCTGGTCGAGCTCGCCAGCGCGGTACAGCCGCGCGTACAGCAAACGCTCGAAGACTACGCTCGCCGCCCCGACCAGCAAGAACGCGCCTGCGAGCGCGAACTCGAAAGGCACCCCGAGACGGGACATCAGGCTGACCGTCACGTAGCCGCCGGCCATCGCGAAGGCGCCATGCGCCAGGTTGACGAAACCCATCAGCCCCATGGTGACCGACAGACCCACCGAGATGATGAACAGCACCATGCCGTAGGCCAGCCCGTCGAGCAGGATGCCGACCCCGACACTGAGAAAGTGCTCCAAGCTCACGCCGCCTCCCGGGCGCAATTATGCACGGGCGATGCGCCCGCGGGATCGCTTGCAAACGCACATAATCGCGCGTAGCGTGCGCTCGGCGCGCCGCCTGAAGGAGGACCAAGCCATGTTGCAGGAGCGCATCCCCGATCTATCCAAGTACGTCGAGCCCGATCGCGTGCGCAGGGAGGTCTACACCGACCCGCAGATCTTCGAGCTCGAGATGCAGCGCATACATGAGGCGGTGTGGATCTACTGCGGCCACGAGTCGCAGGTACCGAAGCCCGGCGACTACTACACCGTGCAGCTGGGGCGCCAGCCGATGGTCATGGTGCGCGGCAAGGACAAGCGCGTGCACGTCCTTTACAACCGCTGCCCGCACCGCGGCAACATGATCTGCGGCGACCGCAGCGGCAACACCGGCGAGTTCTTCCGCTGCTCCTATCACGCCTGGACCTTCCAGCACGACGGGCGGCTGCGCAGCATCCCGATGATGGAGTCGGGCTACCAGGGTACCGGCCTGAGCAAGGACGACCCGGCGTGCAGCATCAAGCCCGCGGCGCGCGTCGAGAGCTACCGCGGCTTCGTGTTCGCGAGCCTCGCCAAGGACGGCCCCGGCCTGCTCGAATTCCTCGGCCGCTCGAAGATCGCGTTCGACGACATCTGCGACCGCTCGCCCGAGGGCGAGGTCGAGGTGGTGCCGAACTGCTTCCGCGTCGTGCAGCATTCCAACTGGAAGATCTTCCTCGAGAACCAGCTCGACGCGCTGCATCCTTCGGTCACGCACCAGTCGACCGGGCGCGCGGCGCACGACGTCGAGAAGCTGATCGAGAGGAAGACCGGCAAGGCGCCGCTCTCATACCACATGCTGTCCGCGTTCGCGACCGTGACCATAGACAAGTGGGACGGCTTCCAGACGCTCAACTATCCGCACGGGCACTGCATCCTCACCGGCTACATGGGACTGCGGCCCAAGGATCCCGACACGCTCGCGTACGAGCGCGTGCTCGCCAAGGCCTACGGCGAGAAGCGCAAGGAAGAGATCCTGTCGACCAACATCCACCACGTGCTCATCTACCCGGGCCTCTCGGTGCAGTCGCCGCTGCAGCAGCTGCGCGCCGTGCGTCCGCTGGGCGTCGACCGCACGCTCACCGAAATCTGGCACTTCCGCCTGAAGGGCGCGCCCGAGCCGATCTACCGGCGCGCGCTCGCCTACTACAACCTGGTCAATTCGCCTTCCACCATGATCAATGCCGACGACCTGGAGAACTTCTGGAAGTGCCACCAGGGGCTCGCCTCCGAGGGCGGCGACTGGGTGAGCTTCCAGCGCCACTACGGGCGCGACCTGGACAAGGACGGCGTCGTCGAGACCGGGCCGAACATGGGCACCTCGGAGGCGCCGATGCGCAACCAGATGAAGGCCTGGGCGCAGTACATGGCCGGGCATAACTGACGTGGTAACAGGAAAGAAGAAAAAGGCCACGCGTGCGAAGCCGGTGAACCCGGCGACGCAGCACGCAGTCGAGCAGTTCCTCTATCGCCAGGCTGACATCCTCGACGGCAAGCGCTGGCAGGACTACGTCGATCTGTTCACCGACGACGGCGTGTACTGGATGCCGCCCGAGCCGTCGCACACCACCTGGGACGGCATGCCGGCAATCTTCGCCGAGGACAAGAATCTCATGACAGTGCGAATGAAGCGCGTCCTGCACCCGGACGCCTGGTCGCAGCGCCCGCAATGGGGCACGAACCACGTCGTGGGCAACGTCGTGATCGAGAAGCAGTCGCCGAACGGCGACGTCGTGGTGCGCTCGCGCTTTCACATGCTGGAGCTGCGCCGCGACGACGTGCGCCACTTCGCCGGCAGCTACCTGCATCACCTGCGGAAGGCGAAGGACGGCTACCGGATCAAGCTGCAGCGCGTCGACATGACCAACGCCCAGGCGGCCTACGATTACGTGCTGCAGGTCTGGGTCTAGACGGGCCTGCGAACCGCCGTTGACAGCCGCGTCAGCGCGGCATCTAATCGACTCCCCGCGGCAGGGGAAACAAGACCGCTGAAAGCCGCTCCCTGCCGCTCCAAGAGGAGGAATTCCGACATGCAAGCCAGCCAGAAGTCGCTGATCGGCGCGGCGGTGCTCGCCGCCGCACTCATCGCGGCCCCGGGGGCGCAAGCCCAGGGACTCAAGCACTACGATTCGAGCAAGAAGTCGTTCTGGGAGCACCCGCCCGCGGACTGGTTTCTAGGTGACGAAACCGAGGCGCAAAAGGGCCTGGCGCCGAAGGCGCCGCCCGCCACCGGCGTGCCCCTCGAGGAGATCCAGGCCACGCTCAAGAACATCAAGCTGCCCAAGGGCTTCCACATCAGCCTGTGGGCGCACGACGTCCCGAGCGCGCGCCAGATGGCCTGGGGCGACAAGGGCACGCTGTTCGTCGGCGCCTTCGGCGTCGGCAACGTGTACGCGATCACGGGACCCGAGGGCGACAAGCAAGTCAAGGTGATCCTCAAGGGCCTGAAGATGCCGACCGGCATCGCGTTCCGCAACGGCGCGCTGTACGTCGCCGACATCGACCGGATCCTGAAGTACGACAACGCCGAGGCGAGCCTGGACAACATGCCGCAGCCGCAGGTCGTGTACGACGACATGCCGTCGTACGTGGCGCACGGCTGGAAGTACCTCGCGTTCGACAAGGACGGCTGGCTGTGGTTGGCGTTCGGCCCGCCGTTCAACATCGGCATCCCGCCGACGAGCGTATCGCAGATCCGGCGCGTGGATCCCGAGAACGGCCTCGCCGAAATCCGCGCGCTCGGCGTGCGCAACAGCGTCGGCGGCGATATCGATCCGCGCACCGGCGACTACTGGTTCTCCGAGAACGCACGCGACTGGCTGAGCGACGACACGCCGAGCGACAAGCTGAACCACATCACCCGAATGGGCGAGCACTTCGGCTATCCGTACTGCCACCAGGGCAACCTGCCCGATCCGAAGTTCGCGATGGGTCACAAGTGCTCGGAGTTCACGCCGCCGGTGCTCAACCTCGGCGCGCACGTCGCCCCGCTCGGCATGAAGTTCTACACGGGCAAGATGTTCCCGGCGCAGTACAAGGACAACATCTTCCTCGCCGAGCACGGCTCGTGGGACCGGCACGTGTACCAGGGCGCGCGCATCGTGCGCATCATCGTCGACCCGAAGGGCAAGCACGCCAAGCAGGAGGTGTTCGCCTCCGGCTGGCTCAAGGGCAAGCAGGACTTCCACGGCCGACCGGCGGACGTGATCGTCGCGCCGGACGGCGCGCTGCTCGTCGCCGACGACTGGGCGAACGCGATCTACCGCATCAGCTACGGCAAGTAAGCTCTGCGCGCACTCCTAGTCCGCAGCGTCCTCGCCGCGGCGGCGCTCTCCGCCGCCGCGGCCGCGGACGCGGCAGATATCGCTGCGGGAAAGGCGAAGTTCGAGCCCTGCCTCGCCTGCCACGGCAGCGGCCCTGCGCCGCAGGGCGAGGTGGCTCCGCTCCTGGCCGCGCAGCCCGACAATTTCATCCAGTGGCAGCTGGTGTACTTCCGCACCGAGACTCGCAAGGACGCGTCGATGACGCCGATCTCGCTGCCGCTCACCAATGACGACATCCGCAACATCGGAGCCTATATTGCGTCGCTGCCGCCGCCGAATCCTCCGCAGGGCAAGGACGAGCGGCCCGACCTGACCGAGGCCGGCGAGCAGCTCGCCAAGGCGAATCACTGCGCCAGCTGCCACCTCGACGGCTTCGTCGGCAAGGACGCGGTGCCGCGCCTCGCGCGCCAGCGCGAGGCCTACCTGCTGAAAGCGCTGCGCGACTTCAAGTCCGGCGCACGGCGCGGCGGAGGCGTAGCGGCGATGCCCGACGCGGTCTACCCCTTGAGCGACGAGGGCCTGCAGGCGCTCGCGCACTATCTGGCGCGGCTGCGCTAGGTAAACTTTTGCGCCGCGCGCTGGTCAACGCCTTTTTCATCGGGAGAGTGAACAATCATGTCTGACGTCCAACGCAAGAAAATATCCCGCCGCTCGGTCCTGAAGGGCGCCGCGCTGCTCGCTGGCCTCGCCTCGATCCCCGTCGTCGCGAGCGCTGCCGGGACCGTGCCGAAGGCGTCGATGCAATACCAGGATCATCCGAAGGGCGACCAGGACTGCAGCAACTGCATCCAGTTCATTCCCGGCAAGACGGCGACCGCGATGGGCGAGTGCAACGTGGTCGCCGGTCCGATCAGCCCGAAGGGCTGGTGCGTCGCCTACGTAAAGAAGGGCTGAGCGCCGCTCAGGCGGGCGGCGCGTCCGGCACCCGGATGCCGTCGTAGAGCCAGGCCATGCCCTCGAAACCCGGGTTCTCCGGGTCGGCGCCGGGCTTCGGGGCGAGGAACTGGTTGCGCAGCTCGCGCACCACGCCGGCAGCGTGGTAGATGTCGCCGTAATAGCGCGAGGTGATCTGCACGCGCGCCGTGCGCAGGTAGCGCGCGTGCTGGTACCAGCGAAAGGCCTTCGCCCAGTCGCGCCCCGCGAGCTCCGCGTAAGCGGCGAGCACCACCGCGTCCTCGATCGCCATGTTGGCGCCCTGCGCCATGTACTGCAGCGTCGGGTGCGCCGCGTCGCCGAGGAGCGTGACGCGGCCCCTTGACCACTCGCGCACCGGCTCGCGGTCGCACAGCACCCACATCTTCCAGGCGTTGATCTTGGCGAGCAGCCGCTTCACCTCCGGACGCTCGGCGGCGAACTTCTGATTCAGCTCCTCGGGGTCGCCGTAGACGTTCCAGCCTTCCTCGTACTTGTCGCTGTGGAACACGGCGACCAGGTTGTACAGCTCGCCACGCCGCAGGGGATAGTGCACCAGGTGCGTCCTCGGCCCGGCCCACAGCACGACGTTGTTCTGCCACAGGTCGTCCGGCACCTCGGCGCGCGGCAGCACCGCGCGGTACGCGATGTGACCGGAGACGCGCGGCTTGGCGTCGCCGAGCAGCTGGCCGCGCACGCGCGACCACAGGCCGTCCGCGCCGATCAATGCGCAGCCCTCGGCGCGCTCGCCGCCTTCCATGTGCGCGACGACGCGCTCGCCCGCTTCCTCGAAGCGCAGCGCCTTCTTGAGCACGTTTAGCTCTACGTTTCTCTCCGCCTTGCAGGTCTCGAGCAGCACGTCGTGCAAGTCGGCCCGATGGATTACGCCGTACAGATAGCCGCCGAAGCGCTCGCGAAAGGCGCGTCCGCCGACCGGCAGCCGGATCACCCGCTCGCCGGTGAGCGCGTCCATCATGATCATGTTGTCCGGGTGCACCGAGTAGCGCTCGATCGCGTCGGTGAGGCCCAGCACCTCGAACATGCGGTACACGTTCGGTCCGAGCTGAATGCCGGCGCCGATCTCCTTGAACTCCGCGCCCTGCTCGAAGACGCGCACGCGCATCCCCTTGCGCGCGAGCGCGAGCGCGGCGGCCAGGCCGCCGATGCCGCCGCCGACCACGAGTACCGGTAGATCCTTCGCCATCGCTTCACCTCGCCAGCAGATCCGGCCCGACCTCGGCCATGCTGCGCGCGCCGCACAGCCTGAGCGTGCGCTCGATCTCGTCGCTGAGGATCGCGAGCGCGCGCCGCGCCCCCGCCTCGCCCGCGGCCGATGCGCCGTAGAGCGTCGGACGGCCGATGGCGACCGCCTGCGCGCCGAGCGCGCGCGCCTTCACCGCATCCGAGCCGCGCCTCACTCCGCCGTCGATCAGCACCGGCACCTTGCCCGCGAGCGCGTTGGCCACCGCCGGCAGCGCCTCGAGCGCGCTGATCGCGCCGTCGAGCTGCCTGCCGCCGTGGTTGGAAAGCCACACCGCGTCTGCGCCGAGCGCGACCGCGCGCTCGGCGTCCTCGGGGCGCGCCACGCCCTTGACGACCAGCTTGCCCCGCCACAGGTCGCGCAGGCGCGCCAGGCCGCGCTCGTCGAACGAGGCGTCGAGCTGCTGGCCGACCGAGGACGAAGTCGCGATCATGCCTGCGCGCGGGCGCCGCTCGAAGCCGCGCAGGTTGATCAATTCGGGGATGCCGCCTGCCGCGACGATGCGCCAGGCCCAGGACGGATGCGCGAGGCCGGCGAGCAGCTCGCGCCAGCCCGGCTTGAACGGCAGCACGAAGCCGTTGTGCGTATCGCGCTCGCGCTTGCCGCCGACCGGCAGGTCGACGGTGACCACGAGGGCCTCGTAGCCTGCGGCCCGGGCGCGCGCGACCAGGCCGTCGGTGAACTCCCGGTCGTTAAGCACGTAGAGCTGGAACCAGAGGCGGCCGGGCGCCTTGTCCGCGATCTCCTCGATCGTCGCGGTCGCGGTCGTGGAAAGCGTGTACGGAATGCCGCACGCGGCGGCGCTGCGCGCGATGGCGAGATCGGCGCCGGGCCAGCCCATGCCGATGGCGCCGGTCGGCGCGACGACCAGGGGATATTTCGACGGCCCGCCGAGGACCTCGGTCGAGGGATCCACCTTCGCCACGTCGCGCAGCACGCGGGGCACGAAGCGCAGCCGCTCGAAGGCGGCGCGGTTGGCGCGCAGCGTCACCTCGTCCTCGGCGCCGCCGTCGAAGAAATCGAACACGATCTTCGGCAGGCGCCGGCGCGCGAGAGCGCGCAGATCGTCGATGTTCGCGGCGCGTGCGAGATCCATGGGCCGCGAGTCTACCGCGGGGCCGCGCCGCTTACATATAATTGCGGCCATGAAAATCCCCGACCGTATTACCGGTGTCCTGTCGCCGGTCGTCACCCCCTTCGGCAAGGACCTCGCGCCCGACGCGCAGCGCTTCGTGGGCCACTGCAAGTGGCTGCTAGCGGGCGGCTGCTCGGGGCTCGCGGTATTCGGCACCAACAGCGAGGCGAACTCGATGTCGGTCGCGGAAAAGCTCGAGCTGCTGGACGCGCTGATCGCGGGCGGCGTCCCGGCCGCCGCGCTGATGCCCGGCACGGGACACTGCGCGCTGTCCGACTCGGTGGCGATGACGCGCCGCGCGGTGGCAATCGGCTGCGGCGGCGTGCTGATGCTGCCGCCCTTTTACTACAAGGGCGTGAGCGACGAGGGCCTTTTCCGCAACTTCGCCGAGGTGATCGAGCGCGTCGGCGACCAACGGCTGCGTCTCTATCTGTATCACATCCCGCCGGTATCGCAGGTGCCGATCACGCTCGCGCTCATCGAGCGGCTGCTGAAGAAGTATCCGGGCGTCGTCGCCGGCGTGAAGGACTCCTCGGGCGAGTGGAACAACACCAAGGCGATGCTGGATGCCTTCGCCAAGAGCGGCTTCGACGTGTTCGCGGGCAGCGAAGTGTTCCTGCTCGACACCATGCGACACGGCGGCAAGGGCTGCATCACAGCCACCGGCAACGTCAACCCGGGCCCGATCGACCAGGTGTACCGCAAGTGGCAGTCGGTCGACGCGGACCGGCTGCAGGCCGGCATCACCGCCACGCGCAAGATCGTGCAGAAGGTGCCGATGATCCCTGCGCTCAAGGCGATCATCGCGCATTTCGGCAACGACCCCGCGTGGCGCACCGTGCGGCCGCCGCTCACCGAGCTCGGGCGCGACCAGGAAGAGGGTCTGATCGCCGAGCTGCGCTCCTCGGGCTTCAGGATGCCTGGGCTCGCCGCCTGAGATGCCGGTCGCGCTCGTCACCGGCGCGGGCCGCGGGATCGGGCTCGAAACGGCGCGCGCCTTTGTCGGCGCGGGCTTCGAAGTGCTCGCCCTGGACAAGGATTTCTCGCACTCCGACCTTTCCACGAGGCGGATCGAATACGACCTCACGAACGTATCCGGCATCCCGGCGCTCGTCTCACGGCTCGGCGAGATCGACACGCTGGTGAACAACGCCGGCGTCCTGTATTGCGAGCCCTACGACGCGATTCCGGATGCCCATCGCCGCGAGATCATGACGGTGAACCTGGAGGCACCGGCGGCGCTCATGCTGGCGCTCGCCCCGCAGATGATGAAGCGGAAGTCCGGGCGCATCGTCAACGTCGGCTCGGTGGCGGCTTTCACCGGCCATCCCGACCTGTGGTACGGCGCGAGCAAGGCGGCGCTCCTGAACATCACCAAGAGCTATGCGGGCTGGCTCGGGCGCCATGGCGTGCTGGTGAACGCGGTGGCGCCCGGTCCGACGCAGACCGCGATGTACGAGCAGCTGCCCGAGTCGCGCAAGGAAGGAGTCATGCGCGCGGTGTATTCGGGCCGCGTGTGCACGCCGCGCGAGGTGGCGCATGCGATCCTGTGGCTCGGCAGCGCGAGTCCCGAATACCTGAACGGCACTACCCTCGACGTGAACAACGGCTCGTATCCGCGCTGATGGCGGCGACGCTCCTCGACAAGGTCTGGGACGCGCACGTGGTCGAGCGGCTGGGCGGCGGCACCGACCTCCTGCACGTCGACCGGCACCTGCTGCACGACCTGGGCGGCGCCAAGGCGCTCGCCGAGCTTGCCGAGCGCGGCCTCAGACCGCGCAACCCGGAGCTGAGCTTCGCGACGGCCGACCACGTCGTGTCCTCCGCGCCGGGCCGGACCGGCGGCGCGCACGATTGGGCGCAGCTGCTCGTGGACGGGCTGCGCCTCGAGACGCGCAAGGCCGGGGTGCGGCTGTTCGACGTCGGCGGCGACGAGCAGGGCATCGTGCACGTGATCGGTCCCGAGCTCGGCATCACCCAGCCTGGCACGCTCGTCGTGTGCGGCGACTCGCACACGTGCACCAACGGCGCGCTCGGCGCGCTCGCCTTCGGCATCGGCGCCTCCGAGATCGTGCACGTGCTCGCCACGCAGACGATCGAGCAGCGCAGGCCGAAGACCCTGCGCGCGTGCTTCGAAGGGACGCTCGCGAAGGGCGTGTATGCGAAGGACATGATCCTCGCGCTGATCGCCCGCGTCGGCGCCGCGGGCGGCACCGGCCACGCCGTGGAATACGCCGGAGCCGCGGTGCGCGCGCTCGGCATGGAAGCGCGCATGACGCTGTGCAACCTGTCTATCGAGCTCGGCGCCAAGATCGGCATGGTGGCGCCGGACCAGAAGACGTTCGACTATCTGCGCGGGCGCGCCTTCGCGCCGAAGGAAAATCTGTGGGACGAGGCGCTCGGCTGGTGGCAGACGCTTGCCTCGGATGCGGACGCGAAGTTCGACCGTGAGGTCGAGCTGGACGTCGCCCGCCTCGCGCCGCAGATCACCTGGGGCACGAGCCCCGAGGACGCGATCTCGGTCGGCGCATCGATCCCCGATACCAGGCCGGACGCGCTCGAGTACATGGGCCTCGCGCCGGGCCGGCCGATCGCGGGGACGCGGATCGACCGCGTGTTCATCGGCTCGTGCACCAATTCGCGCCTGTCCGATCTGCGCGCGGCGGCCGAGGTCGCGCGCGGGCGCAGGGTCGCGGCGCACGTTCGGGCCTGGGTGGTGCCCGGCTCGATGGGCGTAAAGCGCGCCGCGGAGGCCGAGGGCCTGCACCACGTCTTCCGCGACGCGGGCTTCGAATGGCGCGAGCCGGGCTGCTCGCTGTGCGTCGGCGCGAACGGCGAGCTGGTCGAGCCCGGCGCGCGCTGCGTGTCGACCTCCAACCGCAACTTCGTCGGCCGCCAGGGCCCGCGCGCGAGGACGCACCTTGCCAGCCCGGCAACCGCCGCTGCCTGCGCCGTGGCGGGCGCGATTGCCGATGTCAGGGATTTTCTTGCTTGAACATGGATCCGTTTACGATCTTGCGATCCACCGCCGCGGCGCTTCCCTGGTCGAACGTCGACACGGACATGATCATCCGCGTCGAGCGCTGCGTGCGCACACTGCGCGCCGAGATGGGCCGCTGGGCTTTCGAGATGGCGCGCTTCGATTCCGCCGGGCGCGACGATCCCGAGTTCCCGCTCAACCAGGAAAAGTTCCGCGGCGCGCAGATTCTGGTCGCGGGCGAGAACTTCGGCTGCGGCAGCTCGCGCGAAATGGCGGTGTGGGCGATCGCCGGCATGGGCTTTCGCTGCGTGATCGCGCCTTCCTTCGGCGATATCTTCTACAACAACTGCTTCCAGAACGGCGTGCTGGCGATCCGGCTGCCCAGGAGCGCGGTAGACGGCATGCTCGCCGCGCTCGCAGCCGCGCCGGCGCCGGTCGAGCTGACTGTCGATCTGCCGGCGCAGACGCTCGCCGCGCCCGACGGCGAGATGCACGCGTTCGAGATCGACGCGCTGCGCAAGAAGGCGCTGCTCGAGGGGCTGGACGCGATCGGCGTCACGCTCGAGCGTGAGCCGGCGATCGCTGCCTGGCAGGAGAGGGACCGGGCGCGCCGGCCCTGGGTCTGGCGCTGAGCCGGCCTAATTCACTTCGTAGATCTTGCGCGCGAAGTCGTCGCGCGCGACTTCCAGGCGGGCGTAACGGGTCCCAAAGTGCACCGTGACCTGCGCGCTCACGTCGCCGTCCCGCCAGGCCGCCTTGTAGATCTTGCGGTCCGCCTTGCCCGGGCGCGTGATCGTGTCGGTCCGCTCGGAAGACAGCTTCCCGTACTGCGTCTTGAGGAACGCGACGACACGCTCCTGATCGCGGGGGTCGAAGCCCACGTCGAACGCCTGCACCTTGTCGTGCTTCATGTAGAACGTGACGCGCGCCGGCGCTCCGCCGAGCGAGATGCGCGAGTCGTCGCAGCGTCTTTCCGCGGCGGCGGACTTCCATTCGAGCGGCTGGCAGTAGACGCTCGGGAAGGCCTGCTTCACCTCGCGCTCGCTCGCGCCGAGCGTGATGCCGTTCACGTCGTAGGCGGCCAGCGCCGGGGCCGCGCCGAGCAGCATGACGGTCGTCAGGAGCGCCCTCATTTGCGCGAGAGCCTCGCGTGCCGGAAGCAGCCGACGATGTGGTCGTTCGCCATGCCGACGGCCTGCATGAAGGCGTACATGATGGTCGAGCCGACGAACTTGAAGCCGCGCCGCTTCAGGTCCTTCGCGAGCGCGTCCGAGACTTCGGTGCGCGCGGGGACGTCGCCTGGTCGTCGCCGCCGGCCCTGCAGCGGGCGGCCGCCCACGAAGGCCCAGATATAGTCCGCGAAGCTGCCGAACTCCTCCTGCACCTCGAGGAAGCAGCGCGCGTTCAGCACCGCGGCGTCGATCTTGGCCCGGTTCCTCACGATGCCCGGGTCGGCGAGCAGGCGCGCCTTCCGCGCCGCGCCGAAGCGCGCCACCTTGCGCGGATCGAAGCCGGCAAAGGCGCGCCGGTAGTTCCCGCGCTTGGCGAGGATCGTGTTCCAGGACAGGCCCGCCTGCGCGCCTTCCAGCACGAGGAACTCGAACAGCCTGCGATCGTCGCGCACCGGTACGCCCCACTCGCGGTCGTGGTAATCGATGGCAAGCGGATTGTCCGCCCAGGCGCAGCGCTTCATGCCGCGATCTTAACGCCGGATTTCGCCTCGTCCTTCAGCTCGTGGCTCGCCGGCCGCGCGCGCAGCCGCACCTCGGTGAGCTCGGCGCGCTCGCGTGTCGCGTTGCGGAAGGCCTGGTCGCGACCCGACAGGTATTGCGGCGGCCAGTGCTGCGGCGCGTGCTGGTACCAGGCCGAGGCCTGCAGCGTGAAGAACGGGTTGGCGAGGTGCGGGCGCGCGAGCGCCACCAGGTCGGCCTTCCCCGCGGCGAGCAGCGTGTTGACCTGGTCGGCGGTCGTCACGGCGCCCACCGTCATGGTCGCGATGCCGACCTCGTTGCGCACCCAGTCGGCGAACGGCGCCTGGTACATGCGCCCGTACACAGGCTTTTGCTGCGGCACGGTCTGCCCGGTCGAGCAGTCGATCAAATCGCAGCCCGCTTCCTTCAGCATGCGCGCGAGCGCCATCAGGTCCTCGCCCGACAGCCCGCCGGGGGCCCAGTCGGTCGCAGAGATCCGAACCGACATGGGCTTTTGCCCGGGCCAGGCGGCACGGCAGGCGCGGAACACTTCGAGCGGATAGCGCATGCGGTTCGCGATCGGGCCGCCGTATTCGTCCGCGCGCGCGTTGGTGAGCGGCGAGATGAAGCTGGCGAGCAGGTAGCCGTGCGCCATGTGCAGTTCCAGCATATCGAAGCCCGCCTCGTCGGCGTAGCGCGCCGCGCGCACGAACTCGTCGCGCACGCGGTCCATGTCGGCGCGCGTCATTTCGCGCGGCACCTGCGACTCGCCCGCGTAGTAGGGGGTCGGCGAGGCCGACACGAGCGGCCAGTTGCCGCGCGCGAGCGGATGGTCGATTCTCTCCCAGCCGAGCTGCGTCGAGCCCTTGCGGCCGGAGTGGCCGATCTGCATGCACAGCCTTGCTTTCGAATTGGCGTGGCAGAAGTCCGCGATGCGCCGGAACGCGTCGCGCTGCGCCTCGTTCCACAGCCCGGTGCAGCCGGGCGAGATGCGACCCTCCGGCGAGACGCAGGTCATCTCGATGTAGACGAGCCCCGCGCCGCCGACCGCCCGCGAGCCGTAGTGGACGAAGTGCCAGTCGGTCGGCACGCCGTCCACCGCAGAGTACTGGTCCATCGGCGAGACCACGACGCGGTTCTCGAGCGTCATGCCGCGCAGGCGGAACGGCGTGAACATCGGCACCGGCGGGTTCGCCAGGTCGACGTCGAAGCCTCTGGCGCGTACGTCCGCCGCGTACCAGCGCTGCACGTCGCGCACGAATCCGGGGTCGCGCAGCTCGAGGTTCTCCCAGGTGATCTGCTTGGAGCGCGACATCACGCCGAAAGCGAACTGCAGCGGATCCATGCCCCAGTAGCGCTTCATG
>DASPRX010000109.1:0-18901 GCA_035624235.1 Burkholderiales bacterium
CGCCGTTCACCACGAACAGGCCGATGAACAGCACCAGCAGCTCCCAGTCGACCAGCCCGAGCATGCGCGCCGAGTGCAGCCTGCGGCTGGTGAGCAGCACGCCGGCGCCGGCGAGCGCGGCCACGTCGCGCGGCCAGCCGCTGAACAGGAACACGCCGAGCAGCGCGAGCGCGACCGCGAGGCCCTTGGCGGTCTGCCAGGGATCGAGGCGCGCCGCGCCGGACGCGGACTCGGCCGCCGCGGGGGAAGGCTCGGCCTGCCAGCGGCCGCGCGTCTGGCGCGCGATCAGCGCCCAGGTGGCGACGAGGCCGAGGGTCACCGGCACGATCGCCTGCGCGAGATAGCCGAGGAAGGGCAGGCCGAGCTTCTGGCCGATCAGCATGTTCTGCGGATTGCCGATCAGGGTCGCGGCCGAGCCGACGTTCGCCGCGCAAGCGAGCGCGAGCAGGAAGGGCACCGGATCCAGGCGCCGCCGCAGGCAGGCGTGCGCGAGCACCGGCGCCGCCGCGAGGCAGACCACGTCGTTGCTGAACACCGCGGAAAGCGCCGCGGCCAGCAGGGTCACCGCGCCGAGCAGCGCCCCCGGCGCGAGCGGCAGTGCCGCGACGCGCTCGGTGACCCAGGCATAGAAGCCGCCCAGGCGCAGCTGGGCCGAGATCACCATGAAGGAAAAGAGCAGCACGAGCGTCGGCAGGTGCACCGCGCGCGCCGCCTGCTCGGGGCTCAAGATCTCGAAGCCCACCACCGCGATCGCGCCGAGCAGCGCCACGCCGGTGCGGTCGAGCTGCAGGAACGGCAGCCCGCCCAGGATCATGCCGAAATAGACGATCGCGAAGATCGCGACCGTCAGCGTGTTCACGCCAGCGCCTTGGTGACGATCTCGGCGACGTCGCGCGACAGTCCCTCGGCGTCGCGTACGCGCTCGAGCTGCGCCACCGCGTGCGCCTGGCGCGCCGGGTCGAAGCGGCGCCAGCGGTCGAAGCCGCGCGCCATGCGCGCCGCGACCTGCGGATTTAGGGCGTCGAGCGCAAGCACCTGGTCGGCGAGGAACGCGTAGCCCGCGCCGTCCGCGGCGTGGAAGCGCACGTGGTTGGCGGCGAAGGCGCGGATCAGCGCGTACACCTTGTTCGGCACCTTGAGGTCGAACGCGGGGTGCGCGAGCAGCCCGCGCACGCGCGCCAGCGTGTCCGGCAGGCGCGAGGTGGCCTGCACCGCGAGCCACTTGTCGACCACCAGCGGCTCGTCCTTCCACTTGTCGTAGAAGCTGGCAAGCGCCTTGTCGCGCTCGAGCCCCTCGCTGTTGGCGAGCAAGCCGAGCGCGGCGAACGATTCGGTCATGTTGTCCGACTGGGCGTATTGCTCGTAGCACAGCGCGCGGATGTCGCCGCTGCCGGGCTCCATCAGCGTGCCGAGACAGACGTTCCTCAGTGCGCGCCTGCCGATCGCCGCGGGCGTGGGCGCGTAAGGACCGGGCACCGCGTTCGCGCGGTAGGCGGCGAGCAGCGGCGCCTTGAGCGCCTCCGCGATGCGCAGGCGCAGGCGGTTCCTCGCCGCGTGCAGCGCGTCCGGGTCGACCACCGTCATCTGCTCGGCGAGGAAACTCTCCGCGGGCAGCGCGAGCGCCTCGGCGGCGAACGCCGTGTCCTCGGCGCTGCGCTCGAGCACGCGCGCGCAGGCCGCGACGAAGGCGGGCGAGGGCTCGCCGCCTCGCTCGAGGATGATCTGCGCGGCGAGGCGCTGTCCGGCCTCCCAGCGGTTGAACGCGTCGTCGTCCTGCGCCATCAGCCGAAGCAGCTCGTCCTCGGTGTACGGGTAGTTGAGGATCACCGGGGCCGAGAAGCGGCGGAGCATGGAAGGGACCGGTTTGGAAGAGAGGTTCTCAAACGTGAAATTCTCTTCTTCCCTTTTCACGGATAGAACCCGTTCGTGTTGCCCGATCTTCACGGCGAGCGGGATGTGGAACGGCGGGTTCATCGACTGCTTCACGTTCAGCGCGAAGCTGCCGTTCTCGTAGCGGCCGTGGCAGTCGAGCACCGGGGTGCCGGCGACGTCGTACCAGCGCCTGAATTGCGCGAGGTCGACTCCCTCATTTGGACCGGAGGCATCCTGCATCGCCTGCACGAAGTCGTCGCAGGTGACCGCCTGTCCGTCGTGGCGCTCGAAGTACAGTCGCATGCCCTTCTGGAAACGCTCCTCGCCGAGCAGCGTGTGCAGCATGCGCACCACTTCCGCGCCTTTCTCGTACACCGTCATGGTGTAGAAGTTGCGGATCTCCATGTACGACTGCGGGCGCACCGGATGCGCCATCGGGCCCGCGTCCTCGGGGAACTGCGCGGCGCGCAGCATGCGCACCTCGGCGATGCGCGTCACCGCGCGCGAGTAGGTATCGGCGCCGTATTCCTGGTCGCGGAACACGGTCAGGCCTTCCTTCAGCGAGAGCTGGAACCAGTCGCGGCAGGTGACGCGGTCGCCGGTCCAGTTGTGGAAGTACTCATGCGCGACCACGCGGTCGATGTTGACGTAGTCGATGTCGGTCGCCGTGTCGGGGCGCGCCAGCACGTACTTGGTGTTGAAGATGTTTAGGCCCTTGTTCTCCATCGCGCCGGAGTTGAAGTCCCCGACCGCGACGATCTTGTACTGCGCGAGGTCGAGCGCGAGGCCGAAGCGCCGCTCGTCCCAGGCCATGGCGCGCTTCAGGCAGTCCATCGCCCAGCCGGCCTGGTCGAGCTTGCCCGGCTCGACGTAGACGAAGAGCTGCTTGTCCTGGTAGCGGTCCTCGAGCACCTCGAGCTTCGCCGCCACCAGCGCGAACAGGTACGAAGGCTTGGGAAAGGGATCGTCGAAGGTCGCGCGGTGGCGCCCGCCGGGCTCGTCGGCGGCTTCGACCAGGTTGCCGTTGGAGAGCAGCACCGGGTAGGCGGCCTTGTCGGCGTGGACGGTGACGCGGTAGCGCGCCATCACGTCCGGCCGGTCGACGAACCAGGTGATGCGTCGGAAACCCTGCGCCTCGCACTGCGTGACGAAGCCGTTCCTCGTCGCGTACAGGCCCTCGAGCTTGGTGTTCGTGTGCGGCACGATGCGCGTCACCGTGCCCAGGCGGAACGCATCCGGCAGCCCGGGGATCACCAGCCGTTCGGGATCGAGCTGGTACTGGTTGTCGCGCAGCGTCACGCCGTCGACCGAGACCGCGCGCAACTCGAGCTCGTCGCCGTCGAGAACGAGCGGCGCCTGCGGATCGGCGGCGAGCGGGTTGCGCCGCACCCGCAGCTCGGCGCTCACCAGGGCGTCGTCGGCGCGGATGTCCACGTCGAGCGCGACCTGCTCGACCAGGAACGGGGGAGGGCTGTAGTCCTTGAGGTAGATCGTCTGCGGCTGGGGTTCGCGCATGGTGCGTGCGGGGGTGCTGAGGATCAGGATTCGTCGCGCGGCGTGCCGAGCAGGACCGCACGTTGCTTCTTTTTCGTCACCACCGGCTGGCGCGGCTCCTTGGCTGCGGGGGGCGGGGGCGGCTCCTCGTAGGGCTCGGTGCGCGCTTCCTCGCGCGCGCGCATGCGCGCCTCCCTGATTTGCGCCTCGAACTCCGCGCCGCGATCGATGCGCAGCTCGCCATGACGACGCGGCCGCGAGCGCCGGGGTTGTTGGTGCCTGGGCTTCTCGGGTCTGCGTTGCATTTGCGGTTCATGTCGCGGTTCGGGTTTGGCTTGCGCCCGGCCGGGCTCGAAGCCGGGGATCGTCCTGCTTTCCACCGAGCGGTTCATGAGCTTCTCGATCGCAGCGAGCAGCGGCCGCTCTTCCTGGCTCACCAGCGACACCGCCTCGCCCGAGCTGCCGGCGCGGCCGGTGCGCCCGATGCGGTGCACGTAGTCCTCGGGGACGTGCGGCAGGTCGAAGTTCACCACGTGCGGCAGCGACTCGATGTCCAGGCCGCGCGCGGCGATGTCCGTCGCCACCAGCACGCGCAGCTCGTTGTCCTTGAAGCGCTTGAGCGTGCGCGTGCGCGCGTTCTGGCTCTTGTTGCCGTGGATCGCGTCGGCCTCGATGCCGTCGCGCGAGAGCTGCTCGGCAAGCCGATTGGCGCCGTGCTTGGTGCGCGTGAAGACGAGCACCTGGCGCCAGTCGTTCGACTTCACCAGGTGAGCGAGCAGGGCGCGCTTGCGGCCCGCGTCCACCGGGTGCGCCACCTGCGCCACCAGCTCCGCCGGCGTGTTGCGGCGTGCCACCTCGACGGTGGCGGGATCGCGCATGAAGGAGGCGGCGAGCTTGCGGATCTCCTCCGGGAAGGTGGCCGAGAAGAGCAGGTTCTGCCGCTCCTTCGGCAACTGCGCGAGGATGCGACGCACGTCCGGGATGAAGCCCATGTCGAGCATGCGGTCCGCCTCGTCCAGCACCAGGATCTCGACCCGGTCGAGTGAGACGGTCTTCTGCTGCAGGTGATCGAGCAGTCGCCCTGGCGTGGCGACCACGATGTCGACGCCGCGGCGCAGCTCGTCGATCTGCGGGTTGATGCCGACGCCGCCGAATATCACTGCGGTGCGCAGGGGCTGGTGGCGCCCGTAGGTGCGCACGCTTTCCCGCACCTGGGCGGCGAGCTCGCGGGTGGGCACGAGGATCAGCGCGCGCACCGCGCGGTGACCCGGCTGAGTTGCGCCGAGCCTCTGCAGCATCGGCAGCGTGAAGCCGGCGGTCTTGCCGGTGCCGGTCTGCGCCGCGGCGAGCAGGTCGCGGCCGGCGAGCACGACGGGGATTGCCTGGGATTGGATGGGGGTGGGCTCGGTATAGCCCTGCTCGGCGACCGCGCGCACGAGCGCTGCGGACAGGCCGAGGCCTTCGAATGACTTGCTAATGACCATCTCCTGACGATCGGCCTGCTAGATGCCGGTTCAGGCAGATCCCGTTTTCAGGCTTGGTGATTCACGGCCCAGGACGGGCCGGGAAACAACTGGCGCGCTAACCGGAAGACGCGCAACAGATACCTTCGGGCGCATTATACGCGATCAGGCCTTCTTCAGCAGGTCGCGATCGATCGGCAGCCGGCGGATGCGCCTGCCGGTCGCGGCGAAGATCGCGTTCGTCACGGCGGGTGCCGCCGCCGGCAGCCCGGGCTCGCCGATGCCGCCCGGGTTCTGCGTGCTCTGCACGATGTGGACCTCGACCTTGGGCATCTCGTTCATGCGCAGCACCGGATAGGAGTCGAAATTGCCCTGCTCGACCTTGCCGTCCTTCAGGGTGATTCTGCCGTACAGCGCGGCCGACAGGCCGTATGCGATCGCGCTCTCGATCTGGCGCCGGATGATCTCGGGGTTGACGGTCCTGCCGCAGTCGACCGCGGCGACGATGCGGTGCACCTTGACCGCACCGTCGTCGCCCACCGAGACCTCCGCCACCTCGGCGACGTAGCTGCCGAAGGACTGCGCCACCGCGATGCCCCGCGACACGCCGGCGGGCAGCGGCGTGCCCCAGCCCGCCTTGTCCGCGGCGAGCTCGAGCACGCCCCTGTAGCGCGGCTGCTTGCCGAGCAGGTCGCGCCGGAA
Source organism: Burkholderiales bacterium (assembly GCA_035624235.1). GTDB lineage: Bacteria > Pseudomonadota > Gammaproteobacteria > Burkholderiales > SG8-39 > DAHVFK01. The sequence goes on from DASPRX010000109.1 coordinate 5,532, forward strand.
CTCGAACGGGTCCTTGCCCGCCTCGTGCGCGAGCTCGTCGACGAAGCTCTCGCTGAAGAAGATGTTCTGCGAGTGCCCCACGGAGCGCCAGAACCACACCTGCACGCCCGGCTCGACGCGCGCGTACTCGACGCGCAGGTTCGGGATGTCGTAGGGCAGGTCCTGCACGCCCTCCACCGCAAACTGATCGACGCCGTTCGGCGGCAGCTTCATGAAGCCCGAGGCTTCCATGAGCGAGGGCGAAGCGACGCGTGCGCTGAACGCCACGGGCTTGCCCGACGCGTCGAGCGCGCCGGTGAAGCGCGTGGCGGACACCGGCCGGTAGAAGTAGGCGCGCATGTCGTCCTCGCGCGCGTACACGAGCTTCACCGGCTTGCCCGACATTTTCGAGAGCAGCGTCGCGTCGACTGTGAAATCCGGCGCGAAGCGCCGGCCGAAGCCGCCGCCGAGGTACATCGTGTGGATCTTCACCTTGCCGGGCGCGACGCCGGTGACCTGCGACACGATGCCCTGGCTCGGGCCCTGCGACTGCGTGCCGGCCCAGATCTCGACTTCCCCGGGCTTCACCCACGCGGTGCAGTTCATCGGTTCCATGCAGGCGTGCGCGAGGTACGGCGCCTCGTATTGCGACTCGATCGCCTTCACGCCGCCGGCCGCGCGCACGTCGCCTTCGTCGCGGCCCACCTTGGCCGGCACGGTGGTCGCCTCGGCGAGCATCTTCGAAATGTCGCTCGAGGACAGGCCGGCGTTCGGGCCGTCGTCCCATTTGACGTCGAGCGCGTCGCGTCCCTGCTTGGCGGCCCAGTAGCTGTCGGCGAGCACCGCCACGCCCTGCGGGATCTGGATGACCTGGCGCACGCCTTTGACCGCCTTCGCCTTGGAGTCGTCCACCGACAGCGCCTTGCCGCCGGGCACCGGCGGGCGCGCCATCACCGCGACCAGCATGCCGGGCAGGCGCACGTCGAGACCGAACTTGGCCTTGCCGTTCACTTTCGGCGGCGTGTCGAGGCGGTGCAGGCCCTGGCCGAGGATCGTGAATTCCTTCGGGTCCTTCAGCACCGGATTCGCGGGCACCGGCTGCTTGGCCGCGCGCGCCACGAGCTGGCCGTAGGTCAGCTTCTTGCCGCTGCTGTGGATCACCAGGCCCTTGCGGGTGCGGCAATCCGCGGGTTTCGCGGTCCAGGCTTGCGCGGCAGCCGCGACGAGCATCTCGCGCGCCGCGGCGCCCGCCTTCCTCATCGGCTCCCAGTGGCCGCGCACGGAGGTCGAGCCGCCGGTCGCCTGCATGCCGAATACCGGATTGTTGAAGGCCTTGTCGACCGGCGCCTGCTCGACGCCGACTTTCGCCCAGTCGGCGTCCAGCTCCTCGGCGACCAGCATCGGGATCGCGGTGAGCACGCCCTGGCCCATCTCGGAGAGGCCGCATACCACCGTCACGCGGCCGTTGGCGGCGATGCGCAGGTAGGCGTTCGGCGCGAAGGCTGCGGCGGCCTCGGCGAGGCGCCTGCCCGCGGGCAGCACGAAGCCGATCACCAGGCCGCCGCCCGCGGCGGCGGAACCCTTGAGAAAGCTGCGGCGCGAGGCCTTGAATGCGGTGCTCATGCGCGCCTCCTCAGCCTTTCAGCGCCGCGGCCGCATCCTTGATCGCGGCGCGGATCTGGTTGTAGGTGCCGCAACGGCAGATGTTCCCGCTCATCGCGGCGTCGATGTCCGCGTCGCTCGGCGACTTGTTCGCCGTCAGCAGCGCGGCGGCGCTCATGATCTGGCCGCTCTGGCAGTAGCCGCACTGCGGCACGTCGTGCCTAATCCACGCCGCCTGCACCGCGCGCCCGGGTCGCGTCATGTTGACTTCCTCGATCGTCAGCACGTGCTTGCCCGCCGCCGCCGATATCGGCGTCGAGCATGAGCGCACCGGCGCGCCGTTCAGCCACACCGTGCACGCGCCGCACAGCGCCATGCCGCAGCCGAATTTCGTGCCGGTCATGCCGAGGTTGTCGCGCAGCACCCAGAGCAGCGGCGTGTCGTCCGCGACGTCGAGCTGCATATGCTTGCCGTTGACGTACAAAGTGACCATGGAAACTCCGAGAGAAGTGGCAAGCGAATTATGAAATGGAATTGAGCCGCTTGTCTTTCGATGCCAGTGTTGTTGCTCCCCGACAGTACAAATGGAAAAGGCCCGCGAGAGCGGGCCTTTTCATGCGGGGTCTTACCGGTGGAGGCTTTGCTCAGCAGCGATGCTTGCTGTGCCCGTAGGCGTGCCCCCGGCCGAGGTGCTGCTTCCACTTTTTCCGACCCCTGCAGCCGTAGTCCTTAGCTCGCATCGTGCAGCCGGCGGCGGAATTTCGCAGTTAACTGCATCACGCCGCGCACGACTTGTGACGCGGCGCGCCCAACTATTTCACGGCGTCGGGCTCGGCGCGCTGGAGGCTGCGGTCGAGAAACGGCAAGATCACTCTGACCAGATCGTCTTCGCGGTCCTCGTAGAAGTGCTCGGCGCCCGGGATCTGGACCTGCTCCGAGTCGGGCACCTGGGCGATTTCCTTGCGCCGCTCGTCAGCGCCCCAGCGCGTCACGTTCCAGTCCTTCTCGCCGTAGACGTCCATCACGGGGATCTTGATCCTGTACATTTCCTGGAGGCCCTGGATGATGCTGACGAACACCCAGGCCTTTACGCTCGTGTCGTCGGTGCGGATCAGGTACTGGTTGGCCATCGTCGCGCCCAGGCTGTGCGAGACGATCGCGATCCTGCGATAGCCCTTCGCCTTGAGGAAGTCCACCGCGAGCTGAATGCGCTCGCGCGCATCCGGATACAGGGGCACGTACAGACCGAGGATGGCGGTGCTCGGCAGCACCGGGAGCTGGATTGCGAGCGTCGTGTAGCCCGCGTCCGCCAGCTTGGTGCGCAGGATCCCGTAGAGGCCGTAGTCCGGGCTCCACCCGCGCCCGTGTGCGACGATGATCGCGCCGCGCGGTTGTCGGGCAACGGTGTACAGGCTGAGGAAGCGATGGCCGTTCTTCTGCTGCAGCCACACCGCGTCGCCGACCATGAGCGAGGCGAGGATCTGATCGGCCCAGCGCTTCTCCCGCTCGTAGTCCTGCGCATGCGCGGCGAATGCCGCGCACGCGAGGAACACGAGCAAGAGGGGCCTAAAAACAAGAAGCCCGCTCGCGCGGGCTTCCTGTCCGGCTCCCGAGGGGCCGCTACGCAAGGCTCAACGGCATCTTGCGCAGCCGCGTTCCGGTCAGGGCGAACACCGCGTTCGCCACCGCCGGCCCAAGGACCGCCATCCCCGGCTCGCCGATGCCGCCCGGCTTGTCGCCGCTTGGCACGAGGTGGGTCTCGATCTTCGGGCTCTCCGGCATGCGCACCATCTGGTACTTGTCGAAGTTGGTCTGCTGCACGCGGCCGTCCTTCAACGTGATGTTGCCGTACTTCAGCGCCGTGAGGCCGAACACGATGTTGCCCTCGAGCTGCTGGCGCACGATGTTCGGGTTGACCATCGGGCCAAGATCGGCCGCGACCACCACCCGGTGCACTTTGATCTGCCCATTCTCAACCGACACTTCGGCCACCTGCGCCATGTAGGTGTCGTAGCCCTCCATCACGGCGATGCCGCGCGCTTGCCCCTTGGGCAGTGGCTTGCCCCAGCCCGCCTCGCGCGCCGCCACTTCTAGCACCCGCTTGTGCCGCGGTTGCTTCTCGAGCAGGGCGAGCCTGAACTCGTAGGGGTCCTTGCCCGCCGCGTGCGCCATCTCGTCGATGAAAGACTCGTTGGCGAAGATGTTGAGCGCGTGCGACACCGAGCGCAGGTAGCCCACGCGCAGCCCGGTGTCGTGGATCACGGTGCCGACCGACTGGTTCGCGATGTCGTACGGCGACAGAATGGCCTCGGCCATGAACGGGTCGACGCCATCCTTCACCACGGGCGGGAACAGCCGCGCGGTCACAGACGGGGAGCTCATCTTGAGGCTGAGCGCCACCGGCTTGCCCGAGCCGTCGAGCCCGCCGGCTAACTTGTGCAGGCTGGCCGGACGGTAGAAGTCGTGCGTCATGTCGTCTTCGCGCGTCCACACCAGCTTCACTGGAGCGCCGATCGCCTTCGAGATCTCGACCGCCTGCGCCATGTAGTCGAGGTCGATGCGTCGGCCGAAGCCGCCGCCGAGGAACGTCGTACGGACGGTGATCTGCTCGGGCTTCAACCCGGTGATCGCCGCCGAAATACCGAGCGCGGCCTGCTGGAACTGGATCGCGCCGATCAGCAGCGCCGAGTCCTTGCGCACGTCGGCGGTGAAGTTCATCGGCTCCATTGGCGAGTGCGACAGGAACGGCATCTCGTAGGTCGCCTCGAGCGTCTTGGCGGCGGTCTTCATCGCCGCGTCGACGTCGCCCTGCTTGCGGATCTGCGCTTCGGGCTTGGACATCGCCTCGGCGAGCCCGGCGAACACCGACTCCGTGCTGAGCGCCTTGTTTGGGCCTTCGTCCCACTGGATCTTGAGCGTATCGCGCGCTTTCCTCGCCCGGTACCAGCTGTCCGCCACCACGGCGACCCCGTCGGTGACCTGCACGACGTGCTTCACGCCGGGCATGGACTTCGCCTGCTCGGCGTCGAAGCTCACGACCTTGCCGCCGATGACCGGACACTGCGCCAGCGACGCGTACAGCATCCCCGGCAGCCGGGTGTCGATGCCGTACTCGGCCTTGCCCCGGATCTTGTCGGCGGTATCGAGGCGCTTGAGCGGTTTGCCGACGTAGCGGAACTCGGAAGCCGGCTTCAGCTTCACTTCCTTCGGCGGCGTGAGCTTGGAGGCCGCTTCCGCGAGCTGGCCGTAGCTCGCCTTCTTGCCGCCCGGCCCGCTGACCACGCCGTTCTGCGCGCGGCACTTGGACGGATCGACACCCCACTTGTCGGCTGCCGCCTGCACGAGCATCGAGCGCGCCTGCGCGCCGGCGATGCGCAGCTTCTCCCAGCCGTCGCGCACCGAGGTCGAGCCGCCGGTGAGCTGGCCGCCGAGCATGCTGTTGATGTAAACCTCTCCGGGCGGCGCGAAATCGACCTTGATCCTGTGCAGATCGACCTCGAGCTCTTCGGCGACGAGCGTCGGCATCGCCATCACCACCCCTTGGCCCATCTCGGAGCGCGCGCACAGGATGGTGACGCTGTTGTCGCTGCCGATGCGGATCCAAGCGTTCGGCATCGACGTGGTCACGGACATCTTTGCCATCGCGTCTGGCAGCGTGACGCCGATGACCAGCGCGCCGCTCGCGGCGGCGCCGGATTTGAGGAACGCGCGGCGCGAGGGATTCTTGAGTCGGCTCATGATCAGGCTCCCTTGGTGCCGGCGGCCTTGTGAATCGCCGCGCGGATACGGGGATAGGTGCCGCAGCGGCAGACATTGCCTTCCATCGCGGCGTCGATGTCAGCATCGGTCGGATGCGGATTCCCTGCAAGCAGCGCGGTCGCGCTCATGATCTGGCCAGACTGGCAATAGCCGCACTGCGGCACGTCGAGCTCCGCCCAGGCCGCCTGGATCTTGCGGCCGGCCTCGGTCTTGCCGATTGCCTCGATGGTCGTGATGCGCTTGCCGGCGGCCGCCGAAACCGGTGTGCCGCAGGAGCGCACGGGCTTGCCGTCGAGATGCACCGTGCACGCGCCGCAGAGCTGTGCGCCGCAGCCGAATTTGGTGCCCGTCATAGCGAGCGTGTCGCGCAAAACCCAGAGCAACGGAGTATCAGGCTCGGCATCGACTTGTCTTTTCCTGCCGTTGACGGTCAGCGTGATCATGTCTCCTCCTCCAGAGCGGTGAACGGGATCGCATTATTGTCATGAGCCTTTCACGTCGTCGAGATAGTCATCGACAATTTTCGCGAGTCCAGGCGAATCGAGATCGACGAAGTCGTAGCGTACCCTGACAACAGGCTTACACGGGTGCAGCAGCGCAGCCAGGTCGACCGGCGTCGCGGCGACCACCGCGTCGGCGTCTGCATCCTCGATTGTGCGGCGCAACGCCTCGAGTTGCGCCCCGGAATATCCCAGTGCGGGCAGCACTTGACCGATATGTTGGTACCTGGCGTATACATCTCGAAACTCCGGCGCAGCGCGCGCACGCGGGTCGACGATCGCCGCGGCACCCGCGCGCTGCGCTGCAAGAAATCCCGCGCCGTAGGGCATGCCGCCGTGCGTGACCGTGGGGCCATCCTCGACGACCAGCACCCGCTTGCCGCGCACCACGGCCGGATCGTCAAGTCGAATCTCGAGAGCGGCGCGCAGCACGGGCGCTCGCGGATTGGACTCGCGCGCGCTGCGTGTCACTGCGGCGATCGCCTGCGCCGTCGCCGAGTCCACCTTCGACACCACGATGACGTCGGCCATGCGCAGGCAAGTCTCGCCCGGGTGGTGGCGCGTCTCGTCGCCGGCGCGCAGCGGGTCGGCCAGAACGATGTGCAGGCCCGGGCGCACGAATGGGAAGTCGTTGTTGCCGCCGTCCCACAGGATGATGTCCGCCTCGCGCTCGGCGAGCGCGAGCACGCGCGCGGTGTCGACGCCCGCATAGACCGTGCCGCCGGCGGCGAGGTGCGGCTCATACTCCTCGCGTTCCTCGAGCGTGCACTGCGCCGCATCGAGGTCGGCGCGCGTGGCGACGCGCTGCGCCGCCTGGCGCTTAAGGTCACCGTAGGGCATCGGATGGCGCAGCACTGCAACGCGCAGGCCGCGCGCGCGCAGGCGGGCGGCGAGCCAGCGCGCGAGCGGCGACTTTCCGGCGCCCGTGCGCACGGCGGTGACGGCGATCACCGGCAGCCGCGCGCGCAGCATGGTGCTGCGCGGACCGAGCAGCGCGAAGTCGGCCCCGGCGGCGAGTGCGCGCGAGGCGCGGTGCATCACCTCGACGTGCGCGAGGTCGCTGTAGGCGAGCACGACGAGGTCGACGGCGTCCCCGCGGATGCGCGCCTCGAGGTCTTCCTCGGCTACGATCGGGATGCCCTTCGGATAGAGGCGGCCTGCGAGCGCGGGCGGATAGCGTCGCCCGGCGATGCCGGGAATCTGCGCAGCGGTGAACGCCACGACCTCAGAGGCCGGGTCGTCGCGGTACGCGACGTTGAAGTTGTGGAAGTCGCGCCCGGCGGCGCCCATGATGAGGATGCGCCGGCGCGTCATCGCACTTCCACCCGGGTGAGGTTCGACCCGTGCGCGGCGGCGGCGAAGCGCACCGACAGGAACTGCTCGATCAGCCACATCGCGGTGCGCGCGTGGCTGGACAGCGCGCGCGTCGTGAAGACGGAGCGCCCTTCGGCGAGCGCCAGGTAGACGAGCAGTTGGTCGGCTGCGTGCACGTCGAGCGAGGCTCCCGCGGCGAGGTCCGCGCGTAGCCCGGAGCCGGCGCGCGCGCCGAGCGTCTCGGCGGGCACGCCGCGCTCGGCCGCCGCGCCGGCGCCGAGCACGCTCGCCTCGGTCTCCGCCCAGGCGACGATCGCGCCGCCGCGGCCCTGCGCGCCGTCCTCGCCGATCACGGCGACGTCGATCGCGGCGCTCTCGCCGAGGGCCTGCAGCGCCGCTTCGCGCATGCGCGCGGCGATATGCGCGGGCAGGTTGCCCACGTGCGCGGCGCCGCGCAGCGCGAGCAGCCGGCCGGGCGCCTCGGCCGTGAAGGGCCGCAGGCGCGCGCCGGGGTCGACGGCGAGCTCGACCTCGCCGCCGCCGCCCGGGAAGTAGCCGCGTCGGCGCGCGACGAGGCGCAGGCGCGCGCCCATGCGCCCGAGCAGGCCGAGCAGCACCGCGCGGAAATAGTCGAGCGGCGGCGCGGCGCGCACGTCGGTGCCGCCGGTGACGAGCACGCGGGAGGCGGCGCCGCTCGCGAGCATCGCCGGCACGAGTGCCTGCAGGACGAGCGTCACGCTCCCTGCGGTGCCGACGTCGAAGCGGAACTCGCCGCCGCGCAGCGCGCGCGGGGCGAACACCAGCTCGCGCGCCCCGAGCGCGAGGCCCTCGATGCGCGCATCGCACAACTCGCCCACCGCGCGCACCGCGGTGAGGTGCTGCGCGGCGAGGCCGGGCTTGCTGCGGCGCGCGCGGATGTCGCGCAGGCGCAGCGCCCGGCCGGTGACCGCGGAAAGCGCGACCGCGGTGCGCAGCAGCTGGCCGCCGCCTTCGCCGTACGCGCCGTCAATGTCGAGCATGCGCGCCGCGCTCGGCGAGGAAGGCCGACAGCACGCGCGCGGTGTGCGAGGCGGCCGCCGCGGCGTCCTCGGGCGCGCCCTGGAACACGATGCGCCCGCCGCCCGCGCCACCCTCTGGGCCGAGGTCGACGATCCAGTCGGCCTCCGCGATCACGTCCAGGTTGTGCTCGATCACCAGCACGCTGTTGCCCGCATCGACCAGCCGGTGCAGCACGCGGATAAGCTTCTCCACGTCGGCCATGTGCAGGCCGACGGTCGGCTCGTCGAGCACGTACAGCGTGCGCCGCTCGCTGCGCACCTTGGCGAGCTCGGTCACGAGCTTGATGCGCTGCGCCTCGCCGCCCGAGAGCGTCGGGCTCTGCTGGCCGAGCGTGAGATAGCCCAGGCCGACGTCCTGCAGCAGCCCGAGCGCCTTGTGGATCGACGGATGCGCGGCGAAGAACTCGAGCGCCTCGTCCACGCTCATGGCGAGCACCTCGCCGATCGTCTTGCCGCGCCAGCGCAGCGCGAGCGTCTCGGGGTTGAAGCGCGCGCCGCCGCAGGCTTCGCAGGCCACCTTGACGTCGGGCAGGAAGGACATCTCGATCGTCTTCAGCCCCTGGCCCTCGCAGGTCTCGCAGCGTCCGCCCTTGGTGTTGAACGAGAAGCGGCTCGGCGTCCAGCCGCGCATGCGCGCCTCGCTCGTGTCGGCGAACAGCCTGCGGACCGGGTCCCAGAAGCCGACGTAGGTCGCGGGACAGGAGCGCGGCGTCTTGCCGATCGGCGTCTGGTCGACCTCGAGCACGCGTTCGACCGCGCCCTTCACCTCCTTGCAGCCGACGGGCGCGCCTTCCTGCAGGCTCCTCAGCAGCACGTCGCGCGCCAGCGTCGACTTGCCCGAGCCCGACACGCCGGTCACGCACACCAGGCGCCCGAGCGGCAGGCGCAGGTCGACCTGTGCGAGGTTGTGGAGAAACGCTTTCTTCAGACTTATGAAACTGCATTCCTTCGAGACAGGCCGACGCGGCTGCAGCGGATGCCTGAGCGGATGCGCGAGGAAGCGGCCGGTGACCGAATCGGGCAGCGCCATCAGCGCTTCCGCCGTGCCCTCACCGATCACGCGGCCGCCGAGCTTGCCCGCGCCCGGGCCGAGGTCGAGCACGTGGTGCGCGCGGCGGATCGTCTCCTCGTCGTGCTCGACCACCACCAGCGTGTTGCCCTTCCCCTCGAGCTTCTCGAGCACGTCTAGCAGGATGCGGTTGTCGCGCGCGTGCAGGCCGATGGTCGGCTCGTCCAGGATGTAGCACACGCCGCGCAGGTTCGAGCCGAGCTGCGCGGCGAGCCGGATCCTCTGCGCCTCGCCGCCGGAGAGCGTCGGCGCCGAGCGGTCGAGCGAGAGGTAGCCCAGGCCGACCTCGCCGAGGAAGCCGAGCCGGCTCGTCAGCTCGGCGACGAGGTCGCGCGCGATCTCGCGCTCGCGGCCCTCGAGCGCGATGCCGGCGAACTGCGCGGCGAGCTGCGCGACCGGTTGCGCGCCGTAGTCGGCGATCGACTTCCCGCGCCAGGCGACCGCCAGCGCCTCGGGATTGAGCCGCCGGCCGGCGCAGGCCGGGCAGGGCTCGTCGACCTCGAGCCACTCGATCCACGAGTCGAGCACATGGTCCTCGGCGCCGGTGCGCGCGCGCTCGTCCGTCCATCCGACCTCGGCGAGCTTGAGCCCCGTGCCGTAGCAGGCCGGGCACCAGCCGTGCTTCGAGTTGTAAGAGAACAGGCGCGGATCGGGCTCGGCGAAGCTGCGCCCGCAGGACGGGCAGGCGCGCTTGGTCGAGTAGCGCGCCTCGCGCAGCACCATCTCGACCAAGCCCTTCGCCTTCTGCGCGGCCTTCACCAGCGCGTCGAGGTCCGAGAGGACGTGCAGCGTGCCCTTGCCGAGCTCGAGCGCCGCGGCGAGCGCGGCGCGCAGCGCGCCCTCGTTCTCGGGCGCGACGCGCAGGTCGGCCACCGGCAGCTCGATGTTGTGCTCCTTGAAGCGGTCGATGCGCGGGAAAGGATCGACCGGCAGGAACGCGCCGTCGACGCGCAGGCTCGCGTAGCCCTTCGCCTTCGCCCATTTCGCGAGGTCGGTGTACACGCCCTTGCGGCTCGCCACCAGGGGCGCGAGCAGGCCGATGCGCTGGCCGCGGTACTCGCGCATCAGGCGCGCGGCGATCGCGTCCTGGCTCTGCGGCTCGATCGGCACGCGGCAGTCCGGGCAGTGCTGGGTGCCGAGCTTGACGAACAGCAGCCGCAGGAAGTGGTGGATCTCGGTGAGGGTGCCGACCGTGCTCTTCCTGCCGCCGCGGCTCGTGCGCTGCTCGATCGCCACCGTCGGCGGGATGCCCCAGATCGCGTCCACGTCCGGGCGCGCGGCGGTCTGCACGAACTGGCGCGCATAGGCGTTCAGCGACTCGAGGTAGCGGCGCTGTCCCTCGGCGAACAGGATGTCGAAAGCGAGCGTCGATTTGCCGGAGCCCGACACGCCGGTCACCACCGTGAAGCGATTGCGCGGGATCTCGACGTCGATGTTCTTCAGGTTGTGCTCGCGCGCGTTGTGGATGCGAATGGCGTTGCCAAGGTAGCGGCCGTGCGGTTCGCTGGTTTGCGCTTCTTGTTGCGTAAATGCCTTTTCATACTCCCTCAGGGCCCGCGCGGTGTGCGAGGTCTCGTGGCGCATCACCTGCGCGGGCGTGCCTTCGCACACCACCATGCCGCCGGCCTCGCCGCCCTCGGGACCGAGGTCGACGAGCCAGTCCGCGGCGCGCATCACGTCGAGGTTGTGCTCGATCACCACCAGCGAGTGGCCGGCGGCGAGTAGCCGGCGCAGCGCCCTGAGCAGCTTGGCGACGTCGTCGAAGTGCAGTCCGGTGGTCGGCTCGTCGAACAGGAACAACTTAGGGACAGACCCTATTTTTTCGCTATGTTGAAAAATAGGGTCTGTCCCTATTTTTTTCCCGGTCTCAACCAGATGCCCGGCGAGCTTGAGGCGCTGCGCCTCGCCGCCCGAGAGCGTCGGCACCGGCTGGCCGAGGCGCAGGTACTCCAGGCCCACCTCGGCGAGCGGCGCGAGGCGCGCCTCGACCTCGCGCTCGCCGGCGAAGAAGGCGAGCGCCTCGGACACCGTCATCTCGAGCACGTCGGAGATGCTCTTGCCGCGCAGCGCGACCTCGAGCACCTCGGGGCGGAAGCGCTTGCCGTCGCAGTCCGGGCAACGCAGGTACACGTCCGACAGGAACTGCATCTCGACGTGCTCGAAGCCGTTGCCGCCGCAGGTCGGGCAGCGGCCGTTGCCGGCGTTGAAGCTGAAGGTGCCGGGCGTGTACTTGCGCTCCTTCGCGAGCTGCGCGCGCGCGAAGAGGATCCTGATCGCGTCCCAGGCGCCGACGTAGCTCGCCGGGTTGGAGCGCGTCGTCTTGCCGATCGGCGACTGGTCGACCAGCACCACCTCGGAAACCTTGTCGGCGCCGGCGATCGTGCGGTGCGCGCCAGGAGTCTCGGTCGGCCTGCCCTTCGCCTTGAGGAGCGCGCGGTAGAGCACGTCCTCGATGAGCGTCGACTTGCCCGAGCCGGACACCCCCGTCACGCACACGAAGCGCTGCAGCGGGATCGCGACGTCGAGATTCTTCAGGTTGTGCTCGGATGCGCCCTCGAGACGAAGAAATTCTTTTGGGGGAGTGGATTGAACGAAACCTTCATCGGCACGTTTCCGTCCCGACAGATACTCCGCAGTCAGCGTGTCCCGCTGCCTCAACTCCTGCGGCGGGCCGAAGAACACGACCTCGCCGCCGCGCTCGCCGGGGCCGGGCCCCATGTCGAGGATGCGGTCGGCGGCGAACATGATCTGCGGATCGTGCTCGACCACGACTAGCGAGTTGCCGGCGTCGCGCAGGCGCTTCATCACTTCGATCACGCGCCCCATGTCGCGCGGGTGCAGTCCGATCGAGGGCTCGTCGAGCACGAACAGGGTGTTGACGAGCGAGGTGCCGAGCGCGGTGGTGAGGTTGATGCGCTGCACCTCGCCGCCCGAGAGCGTGCGCGACTGGCGGTCGAGCGTCAGGTAGGACAGGCCCACCTCGCACAGGAAGCGCAGGCGCGCGCGGATCTCGGCCATCAGCAGCTCGGTCGCCTCGTCCGCTGGCGCGGGCAGGGCGAGCGCGTCCATGAGCTCGCGCACGCGCCCGACCGGCAGCAGCATCAGGTCGTGGATCGAGTGCGGGCCGACGCGCCACAGCGTCGCGTCCGGCTTGAGCCGCGTGCCGCGGCAGGCGGTGCACTCGGTGTAGGCGCGGTATTTCGACAAGAGCACGCGGATGTGCATCTTGTAGGCCTTGGTCTCGAGCCACTTGAAGAAGCGCCGCACGCCGTACCAGGTGCCGGGCCAGCTCTTTCTCCAGCTGACCCAATCGCTCTCGCCCTCGAGGACCCACGACTTGTCTTTTTCAGAGAGCTCTTTCCATGGAATATCCAGGGAAATTCCGCGTTTCTTGGCGTACTTGACCAGGTCGTCCTGGCATTCCTTGAAGCTCGCGGTCTGCCAGGGCCGCACCGCGCCCTCGCGCAGGGTCTTCGCTTCGTCCGGGATCACCAGCCCGAAATCGACGCCGATCACGCGTCCGAAGCCGCGGCAGGTCTCGCAGGCGCCGAGCGGCGAGTTGAACGAGAACGCCGCCGGCGTCGGCTCGGAATAGTGGATGTCGCAATCGGCGCAGTGAAGGTCGGAGGAGAATTTCCAGACCTCTTGTTCCTGTTCCGCGTAGATATTTACCTTTCCCTGGCCCACCCGCAGCGCCGCTTCGAGCGCCTCGATGACGCGCGCGCGGCCGGCGCCGGAAAGGCGGAAGCGGTCCTGCGTGATCTCGAGCAGACCCTTGGCGCGCGCGTGGACGCGCGTGTAGCCCTGGCGCTCGAGCAGCTTCTCGATCTCGCTCTCGGTGAAGCTCTTCGGCACCGGGACGGGAAAGGTCACGACGAGGCGCGGGTCGCCGTGCGCCGCGCAGCGCTCCTCGAGCGCGCGATAGACCGAGTCGGGCGTGTCGCGCGTCACCGGCTTGCCGCAGCCGCGGCAGTACAGTGTCGCGGCGCGCGCGTACAGGAGCTTCAGGTGGTCGTTCAGCTCGGTCATCGTGCCGACCGTGGAGCGCGAGGTGCGCACCGGGTTGGTCTGGTCGATGGCGATCGCCGG
>DASPRX010000136.1:0-9983 GCA_035624235.1 Burkholderiales bacterium
GCCACCGGCTACACCTGGCTCGGCCGCAAATAAGCCTGGGCCTGCCACCCCTTACCGAGGGAGCCCGCCATGAGAGCCAAACACCTCCTCCGTGCAGCGTTCGCCGGCGTGGTTCTCCTCGGTGTCTGCCTGATCGTTGCCAAGCCGACCGACGGCCATGCGGCGGACGCTTCCTACGAGCCACTCGCCATCCACGCCATCGATCGCACCGACGTGCCCTGGCTGGCCCCGGCGATCGAGGACCTCGACCAGATCCGCGCTTTCTGAGCGCGGTGCTAGGATCAATGGAGCTAGAGGAGCATCCGTGTGCACTTGATGGCCGAAGCTTCCGAGCGTCGGCTTCCGACGCTGAGCGGTCGTTTGCGCGTAAACTTTTCGATTCCATTTAGCCAGGGAGAGGCCCTATGAACGGAAGCAAATCGTACAAAGGCAGTTGTTTTTGCGGCGCCGTTCAATTCCAGGTGTCCGGCGAGCCGGCCGCAATGGGGTATTGCCACTGCAAAGACTGTCGGCTCTGGTCGGCAGGGCCCGTCAATGCCTTCACGCTCTGGAAACCTGACCAGCTCAAGGTGACTAAAGGTGCGGACAATGTCCGCGTCTACAGCAAGACGCCCAAGAGCGTGCGCAAGTGGTGCGCGACCTGCGGTGGGCACTTGTTTACGGAACATCCTCAGTGGAAGCTGATCGATGTGTACGCGGCGACCATCCCGAGTCTTCCATTCAAACCGGGGGTGCACGTGAACTATGAATCGACCGTTCTGCGCATCAAGGATGGGTTGCCAAAACTGAAGGACTTTCCGAAAGAAATGGGCGGTTCGGGCGAAGCGCTTCCGGAGTAATGCGGCAAATCCGGAACCAGCTCTGAGTCAGGAGGAGCCAGGATGCAAAAGGGATTGCTCCGCGCTGGCTGTGTGATCACCGACTGGCCGCTCCTCGCCGAAAGCGATCGCCTGCTCGCAGTCGGCGTTGCAGAATGAGATGGGCACGGCGCAGGTCCAGCCCCAGTACGCGACGCAACAAGGCGTGCCCGAGGACTTCATCTTCGCCTCCAACTACACCTGGCTCGGACGCAACTAGGAAATATGTCAGTGCTTAGCGGTGCGTGCCTGTGCGGCACGATCCAGTACGAAATCGACAGCAAGCCCCGGTTCATGTACCAGTGCCATTGCGGCAAGTGCCGAGCAGCGTCCGGCGCTTCCTTTGCGACAAACATCATCGTCGACGCCGACAGGTTCCGGATCACGTCGGGCAAGGAGAGCCTCGGCGCCTACGAGTCGAGCCCGCAAAAGTTCCGCTATTTCTGCTCCGGCTGCGGCTCGCCGATCTACAGCCATGGCGAGAAAACGAAGCAGGTTGTCGCGGTCCGCTGCGGCACGCTCAGGCAGGACCCGGGCGTGCGCCTCGCCTATCACGCGTTCGTTGCGTCGAAGGCGCCGTGGACCGAAATCCGCGACGGGCTGCCGCAATTCGCCGAGTGGGCCGATTCCGAGCTGGTTAAACGCCTCCTTATCGAAGCCTCTGGATAGCCACGAAGGCAAACGCCGACAACCAGGCACGAAGAAGGCGTACAGTAAAAACGGCGGCTTAACCAAAGGGAGGGGAGATTGGGCCAACTCGCGCGCAGGAGTTTTCTCGTCGCCGCCGGCGCATTGCTGGCTTTGCCCAGCGCGAGAGCAATGAAGCGCCCGGCGCGCATCGGCCTAAGCTTCCGCTTCGACGCAATATTTCGGCACCGCGAGCACGCCGATTCGATGGCACGGGTGGGATGGCGCGAGGGAGAGGACTACATCTTCGTCGAGCCACGAATTCCGTCGAACGACTTTCGCAAGGTCCGCGAGGTAATCACGGACGCGCTGGCGCAGCGACCCGACGTCCTCGTGGTGCACACCGGCGCGCATACGGCCGAAGCCTATCGCCAGACAAAGACAGTTCCGATCGTCATGCTGATCTGCGGATATCCCGTCGAAATGGGGGTCGCGGACAGCCTGGCGCACCCCGGGCACAACGTGACCGGGAACACGATCTACACGGGAACCGGCATCTGGGGCAAGCTGCTCGAGCTGCTGAAAGAGGTTCAACCGGCCGTCGCACGCATTGGCGTACTGTGGACGTACGCTCCGCCCGCGTTCCTGATGAGCGAAATCGAAGGGTGCTTTCGGGATATCAGAAAGAATGCTGGAGCGCTTGGCATTGGGACGAACATCGTCGAGGCCGAGTCGGAGGCGAATGAACCGCAGGCGCTCGATGCTCTTGGTGCGGCGAATCCGGACGCATTGCTGTTGACATCGCTGCCCTATGGCTTTTGGAAGAGTTGGCCGAAGGTCATGCAGTTCGCTGTCGCGCGGCGCCTTCCCACAATCATGGACATGCCGCCATTGGCCGACGACACCCGCCCGCTGCCGGTCATGCACTACGGACCTTCATTCAGCGAATTGACCGATCGCGCGTATTCGTACGTCGATAGGATCCTGAAGGGAGCGAAGCCGGGAGACCTACCGATCCAGCGACCGGGAAAGTTCGATCTGATCGTGAATCTGAAGTCGGCAAAGGCGATTGGTCTCATCCTCCCACAGACGCTCCTGCTGCGCGCCGATCGGGTGATCGAATAATCGCAACTGGCCGAAGGCCGACATTACAAGTGACCGCTACCCGACGCAGGTCACTACGTATTTGATCGTGAGCGTCCACGCGCAGTGTCGATCAAGGCCTCAGGGGAGGACGCCATCAAGTACTTAGCGCGTGATTCCCTATTCCGACGTTTCTTGGCGATATCAGAATTTCTTGCCGGCGCTCGAGAATTCGACCATGGAGCGAAACATTCGGCGGTTGCATTTCTTCGCCGTGATCTTCGACACGCCGTTGCTCCAGATCGCCTCGTGATCCGTCAACTTCGTATCGAGGCAGACGGTGGATGTAGCGCCTTCCCGCACTGGATTGCCGTACTTTGCCTTCAGCGCATCGAGGACCTTTTCGAAGTCCTGCTCGGAAAAGAATGCCGATATCGTCGAGAGGTGTCGCTTGTGAAACTGGAGGCTTAGCGAATCCACCGCGACTCCGCCGAGGGACTCCTTGTGCGCCTGGTCGAGGAAGCAGGTCGCTTGCCCCTTGTGGGAATTCGACTCGACGCAGTCCCAGCGCCTTTGATCCTGGATCTCGGACAGCGGCGCGCCTAGCCTCACGCCGTTGAATTCGTACGGGCTGTCGGCCCGTACCCCGGACGCCGACACGACCAGTGCCGCAGTCAAAATGAGTCGCTTCATATCGCGCGGACGCTCAGTCTTTCGCTTTGCGCATGTTGACGAAGACATGATACGAGACCGCGTCCCAGGCGTTGTGGATGCCGATGAAGAGCAGGACGACCGCCGCCCCGCCGACGCCGAACAGCGCCTCGCGCAGATGGGACGAAGCGGCCCAGGCGGCGATCGCCAGCACCGCGTAGGCGGCGAAGGGCAGCACGACGTGGAACAGCCAGTCCTCCAGCTCCGGCGAGTAGGCTTTCTGCACTCGCATGCGCCGCGCGACGACGAGCACGTACACCGCGCCCGCCAACCCGACGACGCCCCAGAGCGCGGCGACCGGCGCGATCGCGTGCCACGGCATGCGTACCAGCGCCGAGAGCAGCAGCGCCGTACCGAAGTGCACGATCGTCGGCGTCGCGAAGGCCGCCCCGGCTTCGGGAGCGCCCAGCGCGGGCCTCTCCGCGATGAGCGTCAGCACGACGAACTGCAGTCCGATCAGCGCAGCGGCGCCACCGCCGACGATCAAGTAGAAGCTCTCCCACTCGGCGAGCTCGGCCATTTCGTCACCTCGCTTCTCGCTGCCGTTTTTCGGACCAGTCGAAGCGGTACGCCACCTCCGGCCCCTTTGGTCCCTCGTACGCGATCTGGGCGACGAGAAGCGCGAAGGGCTCCGTGTAGCGCGCCATCCTCAGAGGGCCCACGTCCAGGGGCTCGAATCCCACGTCGCGGATCAGGCCGGCGGCTACCCGCTTGCCCCCCGCATTGTCGCCACAGTACACCAGGCTCGGCCGATTCTTCCTGCGTCTCGACTCGTACACGCCGAACAGCACCTCGCTCGGAACGGTATTGAACGCCGACACGATGCGGGACTTCGGCAGCTTCTTCGCCAGCTCCTCCGCCGCCGACGAGCTGCGTCCGACGACGAGCTCGGTGTTCTCCTCGTTCATCGGCAGCGAGCAGCTGATCACGATCTTGCCCGCCAGGTCGCCGGCCTGCCCGAGGACGTCGTCGAAGCGCAGCCAGTGCACCGCGAGCAGCAGCGCATTCGCTCCGGCCGCGGCCTCGCGCGGCGTTCCGGCGCGCGCCCCGGCTCCCGCCGCGCGCGCCAGCTTGTCGAGCTTCTTCCCGCTGCGCGCGTAGCTGAAGACGACCTCGTGCCCGGCGCGGGCGAAGATCGTGCCCAGCTTACCGCCCATGAGGCCGGAACCTAGAATGCCGACGCGCATGACACGCTCCGTTCGGGTGGAGCATGATAATGCCGGCGATCCATAAGGCCGTTCCGTACACCGCAGCTTGCCGACCCTGACCCCCTCCGCCGTCACCCTGCTCGCGCTCCTGCCGCTGCTCGCGTGGCGCGCGTACGCGCGCTTTCGACGCATGGTCGGACGCCAGCGCCTGTCGCGCGTGCGCCCGTGGATCACGCTCACCGTGTTCCCCCTGCTGGTCGCGCTGCTCGGCCTCGCCGCCGCCGGCGCGCCGCGCAGCCTCGCGTGGATGGCGGCGGGCCTCGCCGCCGGCGCCCTGTTCGGCGTGTTCGGCCTGCGCCGCACCACTTTCGAGCCGACGCCGCGGGGTCTCTATTACACGCCGAACGCGCACCTCGGCATCGCGCTATCGCTCCTTTTCATCGCGCGCATCGCGTATCGGCTGATCGAAGTCCTCGTCATCGCGCCCGCGGCGGGGCGCGTGCCGGACGACTTCGCGTCGAGCGCGCTCACGCTCGCCGTGTTCGGCCTGCTCGCCGGCTACTACATCGCCTACGCGATCGGCCTGGTTCGCTGGCGCTGGCGCGTGCTACGCGCCAAGCGGGCGCGAACGCAGGCGGCGGCCGCGAAGGAATGACGATGCGTGCCACGAGAGCCTTCAGGCAGGTAAACGTCTTTTCCGCCGACCCGCTCGCCGGAAACCCGCTCGCGGTGGTGCACGACGCGCAGGGCCTGGACGACGCGAAGATGGCCGCGCTCGCGCGCTGGACGAACCTGTCGGAGACGACGTTCCTGCTGCCGGCGACCGATCCGGCAGCGGATTACCGCGTGCGCATCTTCACGCCGCAGGCAGAGCTGCCCTTCGCCGGGCACCCGACGCTCGGCACCTGCCACGCCTGGCTCGCCGCGGGCGGCAAGCCGAGAAAGCCGGGCGTGGCGATGCAGCAGTGCGGCGTCGGGCTCGTGTCCGTGCGCTGCGACGGGCCGCGCCTCGAGTTCGCCGCGCCGCCGGTGCGCCGCAGCGGGCCGCTCGAGCCCGAGGTGCTCGCGCAAATCGCCGGGGCGCTCGCGCTCGCGCCCGCCGAGATCCTGCGGCACCAGTGGGTCGACAACGGTCCGGGCTGGTGTGCGGTGCTGCTCGGCTCGGCGCGCCGCGTGCTCGCGCTCAAGCCCGACTGGGCCGCGCTCGATCCGCTCAAGCTCGGCGTGCTCGGCCCGCACGAGCCCGGCGGCGACGCGGCCTTCGAGGTGCGCGCCTTCGTCGGCGGCGGCGGCTGGGAAGACCCGGTCACCGGCAGCCTGAATGCGAGCCTCGCGCAGTGGCTGCTCGGCGCGGGGCTCGCGCGCTCGCCTTACGTCGCGGCGCAGGGCGCGGCGCTCGGGCGCGCCGGGCGCGTGCACCTGCGCAAGGACGGCGGCGAAGTGTGGGTCGGCGGCGACGTCGTCGAGGTGGTGCGCGGCGAAGTCGCGCTCTAGGCGCGGCGCGCGCTAGACTGCTGTCGAATTCCACGCGAGAGAACCTGACATGGCGGATACCCTCACCCTGCTCGGATTGCTGCTCGACTTCGCCGGCGCGCTGCTGCTCGTGCTGAGCCGCTTCCCTTCGCTCGAGGTGAGCTCGGACGGCCGCAGCCTGGTGCCCGCGCAGCCCGAGCCCACGCCCGAGGAGCGCGCGAAGAACCTGCGCCGCTACTGGCGCAACGCGGTCGCGACGCGCGCCGGCCTCGTCTGCCTGTGCGTGGGCTTCGCCTTCCAGCTGCTCGGCTTCGTCTATCCGGACAATTCTGGCGCGACTACGGGCACCGCGGCGCACTACGTGCGCCGCTAGCGCGCGTAGTCAACCACTAGTTGGCTGCTCTCATTTTGTACGTGCCGGTTTGGCGATTGCAGCCCTGGAAGGTGCCGGGCCTAACCGGAACAAACTTACCGAGCGGTTCTTGCGTACCTGTGCTCACCATGCCCGCGTACTTTCCGGTGCCCTCCAGGAAGACACGCTTGCCGTGCTGCCCGTCTTCATCGAATCGCGTCAGCGTCTTGTCGCCGTCGGGATCGACCCCCTCGCACAGAGTGGTCTGCATGACCTTTCCGGCAAAGACCGTAGCCAGACCGATGCAATGGAAGTCGACGTGATCGAACATTCCCCCCGGGGGATTGCTGAGGTTGGCACCGCTGAGATCGTAGGTGTAGGCGACGTGGGATTTGGAGAAGGAGATCGCGTCGCTAGTGCCGGACCAGCAAGCCGTGAAGTCATATTTTCCTTCCGTCGGCGGTTGCGCGCCGACGGAGGCCCCGGTCGCCGCGAGCATCGCGGCTCCCATAAGGCGGCAAAGCAGCCTTGCTGCGTACGATGGCTTCATGAATTCCTCCCTTGAGTTGGATGAATCGTATGGCGGCCTGCGCCGCGCTTCTCTCGCTTGGATTGCGTTGCGTACGTCGCGCAACACGCGCGGGACGGTACAAGATGTACCGGCTAGGACGGGGCCCGCGGCCTCAAAGACGTGTTTCGTGCGCTGTCGTTAGTGCTACGTCAAGGAAGTGTATGCGGGCATCGCGTCAGATATTTGACTGCACTCTGACGGGAAATTCAAGAGGCCGTAAACGGCTCGCCCGCCGCGTTGTCCTCGAGCGCAAGGCAGAACGCGCTCACTCTTTGCGCGACTGCTCGTCTTCTTTCTTGCCCTTTTGCGGGTGCTGCCGCGTCTTCGCCTCGGCTTTGGTCGGCGCATTGCGCTTCTCGGCTGCGGCGACCGGCTTCTGACGTTCCTGCGCAGGGGCGGCGCTCGGTCTCCGTTCCTGCACCGGCTGGTTGCGCGCGGAGGTTTCGCGGACGTTCGCCTGTTGCTGCTGCGGCGTCTGCTGCTGCTGCTGCGGCTGCGGCTTCTGCGGCTGCGGCGGCTTCGACGCTCCAGCGAAGCGAGCCGGCGGAGTCTGCGGGCTCGGTTTCGCAGGTTCCGGATTTCCCCGGAAGCCGTTCGTCGCTCCCTTCTGATCGGCCTGCTCGCGGCCGCGCTCGGGTCCGCGCTCCGGGCCGCGCGCAGGCCCGCGCTCCTCATTGGCGCGCGGACTCGGTTTCGCGGGTGCCGGATTCGCTTGGGGGCCGTTCGCCGCGCGCCGCTGATCGGCCTGCTCGCGGCCGCGCTCGCGTTCGCCCGGGTGCATCACGACCGGCTGCGGCGCCTGCGAAGCCGCGGGCGAAGCGATGCGCGGCGCAGGACCGTTATGTTCCGGCGGCCGCAAGCCCGCCTCATGCAGCCGCTCGCCCGGATCGCGCGCAGGATGCAGGGCGACGACGCGCCGCTCCATCTCCGGCCGCGGCGCGCGTGCTGCACGGCCTTGGGCCGGCATCAGGCTCACCGCGCTCGGCCGCACGTCGGCGCCGCGCTCGCTCGGACGCCAGCGCCGCATGTCATCCGGCGCGGCGCGATGGAAGTCGTGGTCGCCGCGCCCGAAGCGCTCCGAGTTGGTCGCGATCACCGCATTGCGGTACTGCGCGTTCACGTAAGTGACGTGCGTGACGTTCGTGACCACGCGCGGCCCGCCCCAGCCGCCCCAGTACGGGTGGCCGGCGAACCTGGACGGACCCCACCAGGGCGAGACCGGCTCGCCCCAGCCGAGCGCAACCCAGCCCACGCTCACGCCGCCGCTCGCCGGCCCGCCGTGGTACCAGGCGACCAGCGCGGGCGCATACACCGGCCGCGCAACGCGCGGCCCCGGCGCCCAGGCCCAGGTGCCGCGCACGTACACCCAGCGCCCGTAGTGGAACGGCGCGTAGCCCCAGGGCGCGTTGTCCACCCAGGTCCAGCCGAACAGCGGATCGTAGATCCAGTGCCCCGCGCTGTACGGAGCCCAGCCCGCCGGAACGGCGCTCGGGACCCACACCGGGCCGTATTGCTCCACGTTGCGCCAATGGCCGTACTGGTCGAGCTCGCCCGCGCCGTACACGCCCGCCGGCACGTAGCGTGCGCTGGGCGCATTGACCAGGTAATCGGTGCGCTCGTAGTTCCAGCGGTCCCATTCGTCCAGCTGCGGAGCCGCGTAGCCCTCCAGCCTGGCCTGGTCCGTGCCGCTCACCACGAGCTGTTCGTTGGGCTCGATGCGGGTCGCGCCCTCGCCGGCGGGCGTGACTTCCGCCGTGCCGCCGCGCCGCGCGACGAAGCTGGTCGAATCCTCGTCGACGTTCAACCGGTAGTAGCCCGCGCGTTCCACCGTGTACGCCGCATTTGGCGTATCCACCTCGATCGTGTGCCCGGGGGCGATGTCGCGCACGTCGAGCGAAGCCTCGCCGCCCGTCACCTTGAGCTGCGTGAAATCCGGCTCGACGCCACTCAGCTCGACTTGCGTGTCGTTGCGCAGGCGCAGGTAGGCGTGCGGGCCGATCTGCACTTCAGCGGTGGTGTCGGGCCCCGTGGACAGCGAGTCGCCCGACTCGAGCGGCGTGTTCAGCACCGCCGGCGCCCAGTCCGGCGCGCCGGGGCGCCAGAACGACGCGTCGCCCTCGAGCAGGCTGATGCGCGGCGGAGTCGGGAAGGAAGGATCGGGCCCCTCCTGCGCCTGCGACACGCCAAACGGGAGCAGCAGTGCGAGTAACACAAGGATGCGCGTCATTCGGAATTCCTCGATCAGCAAAGTCATGCAGCGATTCTAGGACCCGACGCGGCGCGCTACCTATGCAGCTTGCAACAAGATGTAACCGAAGTTCGCGTGGAATTTCGCACGCTGCGGGTACAGTAGCGGCCATGCCGCCCGTCGTCCGCGAATTGCTCGAGCTGGTCGGGGAAGCCGCCGCCGCGCTGCCGCTGCCCGGGGTCGCGCAGGCGATCTTTCCGCCCAACCGCAAGGGGCTCGGCAAGCCGGGCGAATTCTGCGCGCTGCGCCTCCTCGACGGCAGCATCGGCACGTCGTTCGTGCTGCTCGGCGACACGCTCGCGCGCATGCACGCGCGCCCGGCGGGCGAGCTCGCCGGGCGGACGGCGCTCGAAGCGGCGCGGCTCTTCGCGAGCGACGACCCGGCCGAGCGCGCCTGGGGGCTGGCGGCCGTCAACGCGATCACGCAGCACGTCTTCCGCCGGGCCGGCTACGAGCCCGAGCTCGCCGCCGACTCGCTCGGCTCGCTGCGCATCGGCCCGGGAGACCGCGTCGGCATGATCGGCTTCTTCCCGCCGCTGGTCGAGCGCGTGCGCGAGCTCGGCCTGCCGCTCACCGTGGTGGAGCTGCGCGCCGAGCTGGTGCGGGAAACACCGGGCCTGTCGGTCACGCTCGATGCGCGCCGTCTCGCGGAGTGCAACAAGATCGTCTCGACCAGCACCGTGCTGCTGAACGACACGCTCGAGGAGATCCTGGCGCGCTGCCGCCACGCGGAGGCGCTCGCGCTCATCGGGCCTTCGGCGAGCTGCTTTCCCGAGCCGCTGTTTGCGCGCGGCGTCACCACGCTCGGCGGCTACTGGGTCGTCGATTCGGTCAGCTTCATGCGGCGCGCCGCGGCGCTCGAGCCCTGGGGCGACGCGGGCAAGAAGAGCAACGTGCAGCGGGAGGCGTACCC
>DASPRX010000193.1:0-25999 GCA_035624235.1 Burkholderiales bacterium
GGAGCCACCGCGCATGATATGGCAAGGAACGCCCCGAGCAGCGAAAGATGCGGCGCGGCACTCATTCCGCCCGACACTTCGGCCACCGCACCGGCGCCGAAAATCAGCACCGGAACGAACAACGGCAGCACCAGCAGCGCAAGCAGCACGCCGCCGCCGCGTACGCCCAGCGTCAGCGCGGCGCCCACGGCGCCGATCAGGCTGAGCACGGGCGTCCCGATGGCCAAGGATAGGACCAGCGTGACGAGGGCTGCTTGAGGCAGATCAAACTGCACACCGAGCACCGGCGCGAGCAGCGTGAGCGGCAGACCCGACATCATCCAGTGCGCGATCATCTTGCCGACCACGATTACCCCCAGGGGGTGTGCGGAAATCAGCATCTGCTCCAGCGTGCCGTCAGCATAGTCGGCGGCGAACAGGCGCTGCAGCGACAGCATCGCCGCGAGCAGCGCCGCGACCCACAGGATCCCGGGCGCCATGGCGCGCAGCAGGTTCGGCTCCGCGCCGACGCCGAGCGGAAACAGCGTGACCACGATGACAAAGAACACCAGGTGATTGAGCACGTCGCCGCGCCGGCGCATCGACAGGCGCAGGTCGCGGGCGACGATGGCTTTGAGTCCGGCGAGCATGCCCTCGTTCAATCCCCGAGCGCGATCGAGAAGCGCGCGCGGGCGGCGATCGTCACTTCCTGATGCGTCGTCAGGATTGCCGCCCCGCCGCGCGCGAGGTGCGCGTCGACCAGGCCGACCACCGTATCGAGCGCGCGCGCGTCGAGCGCCGCGAAGGGCTCGTCGAGGATCCACAGCGGCACGTCGGCCGCCAGGCA
Source organism: Burkholderiales bacterium (assembly GCA_035624235.1). Classification (GTDB taxonomy): domain Bacteria; phylum Pseudomonadota; class Gammaproteobacteria; order Burkholderiales; family SG8-39; genus DAHVFK01. The sequence continues at coordinate 827 of DASPRX010000193.1, forward strand.
CAGGCGCGCGAGCGCGACGCGCCGCTTCTGCCCCTGAGACAGATACCGTGCCGGCAAGCGCGCGCGCGCCGCGAGGCCGAGCTGCTCGAGCGCCGCGGCGCGCTCTGCGGCCGAAGAGCGCCGGCCCGCGAGGTCGAGCGACACAGCCAGGTTCTCCTCGGCGCTGAACTCATCCTTTACGGCATTCGAGTGGCCGATGAAGAGCAGCTCGCGCGCGTACTCCTCGGCGAGCGCGCGGATGTCCTCGCCACGCCAGTGGATCGAGCCGGCCGCCGGGCGAGACAAGCCCGCGACCAGCCTGAGCAGGCTCGTCTTGCCGCTGCCGTTCGCGCCGCGCACCCACAGCAGCTCGCCCGCGGAGAGCGCGAACTCCAGGCCCGAAAAAAGGCGCAGGTCGCCGCGCTCGCAGGCGAGGTCGCGGGCTTCAAGCATCATGTACGGGGAATGCCGTTTGGCAAAAGCGCGAAGCATACCGCAGGCGCGGCACGCTCAAAAAAACGAGGGGCCGGCAATACCGGCCCCAATCCCAACAGCAGGGAGGAGTTCAGTGCGGCTCGTCTGGCCACCGCCTAGGAGATCGTCACTGCATCCGGTAGATGTAGCGCGCGCCGATGTAGGCCACGTGCTGCTTCGGGTCGAGGCTGACCGTGGTGTTGTCCTGGTAGGTGAACGGTACCCCGGAGGCGCCCCACGCCCATTCGGTGAAGTAGTAGTCGGCGTACACAAAGTCCAAGCGGATGTCGGAGTGCTTGTCGAGCGTGTACTTGCCGTACAGATTGAGCCGCGTCTCGCGGTACACAACGTCCGGCAGCTGGAACGCCGCGATTTGGGCCACGTTAGCCGCCGACGCCCCGGAGTCCGCCATCGTGCCGTAGGTATTCGTGTCCGTGATGTACGAAATATTGCCGCCAAACTCGTAACGTCCGGAGGGCTTGCCAACCAGCCCGATCCCGATCGCGTCGTTGACGTCACCCAGATCGCCGAGGTAGGCGGTCGAGTGATCTACACGCGTCACCTGATCGCCGCGAGACGCGTAGGCCGTCAGCTTCCACGCATCCGACAAGCTATAGCTCGCATCGACGCTGTACAGGAGCATACGTCCGTCGCGCAAGCCCTTGGTTGTCGGGCTTCCATAGTGATCGAACGAATTCTCCGCGATGAACTGGACGCCCAGCCGCTCCGTCGCGGCCCAATCTGCTGACAGCTTCACCTTCTGACGCGTCCGATCTTCCATCATGTAGGGATATATCGCGGTGCGCGCCCAAATTTGGGCATCGGGGTACGTATTGCCGTATATGAACCCCGTGGCACCGCAGGCCAGATTCGTTGGAAACGCAGTCGGGCTGCAGGTATCCCACCAGTTCGAGCCCTCCCGCCGGCTTTGTCCGTAGCTGATGGCACCCGTCAGCGTGTCCGAGACACTGCGACGCAGTTCCGCGGTGTAGCCCCATTCACTATTCTTGTCGCGCAGGCCGGACATGCCTGCAATCATGACACTCGTTGCCGTCGGCAACTCACGGTCGATCGAGTTGTAATTGACGCCCAACGTTGCGCGAGTATTGCCGGGCAAGAGGTAGCTGCCTTCCAGCTTTGCATCGAGCCTCTTGCGCGAGTCCTGGTCGTTCATCCAGAAGCGCGGAATGCTCGGAGTCCCGGTAGTCTCGACGCTATAGAGGTATTGCGGCGTCTTGTCTACTCTGTCCTCGTAGCGCACGTTGCCGGTCACGGAGAGTCTTGGCAATGGTTGCGCGGACAACCCGAATTGCGCCAAGGTCGTGTCCACCTTGCCGTTCAGGCTCGTCACACCGGCTGGCGCCCCAAACAAGCCCGCCCCACCGAAGTTCTCGTCCTGGGTCGCGTGCGTATAGGCCAGTTTGAAGTTCGAATGCGTCGTCTGGGTGAAAGCGTAATTGCCCGCGACGTACAGCTGATGCGCCTCGTTGTCGGGCGGCAACGCCATCGGCGTGTTCAGGACACCCAGTGCACTAACGGTGGCAACCGGCAGACCAGTCGGCCCGTTCAGCGGGGCAGTCACCGTCGGCTGCAGGCTTCCGTTGTAGTTGGTATACAACGAGCCGTAGTAGCCGCCCGTGAGCGCAAGTTTCGGCGTAACGTAGTTCAGTTTCGCCTCGATCTGCTTGGTATTGGAATTGACGGGCTCCGGCAGCAGGAGCACGCCCCATCGTTGGTTGGTCGCGTTCTGGGTCGTCGAACAGACCGACGCCGCGCAGTCGTAGCCGCGCCCCCACAGGCGGGCGCCGTCCTTGTCTTCGTTCTTGAAGCTGAACTGAACTTGGAAGGCGGAGCTGACCCACTTGTCGAGGTCGACACCCGTCTTCTGCCGCTTCATTTCCAGATTCACATCCGAACCCGTGCCGGGCGTCGCAAGGCGAGTCACCACCGGCGTCGTGGTGCCAGCGCCGACCTCGCTCGTGTTGATGGTCCTGATTTCTCGATGGACGAGCTCGCTGTAATCGAGCCCGACCTTCCAGTCGCCCTGCCTGTTCATGGAGAAACCCAGCTCTCGAGTATCGAGCCCGAGGTTGCGGCCCATGATGTTGGTCCAGGTGCCGGTCTGATCGTCGCGCTTGATGAAGTCGAAATCGAGCAGAAAGTAACCATCCTGCTCACGCATGCCGTTGTACTGGCCCCAGATCGCGCGCTCCTTCGCGTCGCCACTTACGGCGGCGGCGCCGACGCCGATGGCGCTCTCGGGCCGCGTGAGTTGCGCGATTGTGTCGTCGTCTGCGTACGCCGCGCCCGCGAGCGCGAACGTGAACACGGCGATGGCCCCCCGGCACACAATCGATTGCTTCTTGTACGTACTCATGGCGAGTCTCCCGGTCTCAGCGCAGATTGAATTGCGGGCTCGGTTCCGTGGCGGTCGGGTTATTGCTGCCGTGCACCTCGGTATGGCAATTCAGGCAACCCCGAGCCATCGTGATATTGATTGCGTTTTTCCCTGTCGTCGTCACCGTGTTTGGAACGAGTTGCTGCCCGAGTAGTTGCGGAACGTTCGGGCCGTGCGGCGTGTGGCACTGGTGGCACAGGAACGGCGGCCGCACCTTCAGCATGTTTTCGGTCGTCGTACCGTGCGGGTTGTGACACAACGTGCAGTCCTCGCTCACCGGTTCGTGCGTGTGCACGAAGGGGCCGCGCTTCTCCGCGTGGCAGGTGTAGCAGACCTCGTTCACGCTGTCGCGCTTCATGAGCTTCGGCCCCACTGAGCCGTGCGGATTGTGGCAGTCCGAGCAGCCCATCTTTCCTTCCGGGATCGGATGGTGCGACGGCCGGTCTATTTGCGCGCGCTGCTCCTTGTGGCAGGTGAAGCAGACTTCGGGCTGCGTCACTTTGTCGCGCACGGCGTCGTGCGCGGTGTGGATGCGATGGCACGAGGTGCAGGCGACGTCGCGCGTCTGGTGCGTGCTGCCCATCCAGTGGTAGCGCGACACGTCCCGGTCGTGGCAGGCGAGGCACGCGCCGTTGCGCGCGTCGATCGGCGTAGGCGAGGACTTGCGGAACATGCGATCGGGCAGCGGCCGCTCGGCCTTGCCGCCCGGGTTGTCGACGTGCGCTTGGCTCTCGCCGTGGCAGTCGGTGCAGGTCGGTGTGCGCGCATCGGCTTGCGTGCCGTGCTCCGTCTTGGCGATCGCAAGAACGGGGTAGTCGTCCGTCTCGTCGTGGCAGCGCGTGCACTTGGCGTCGCCGCGCAAAACGAGGTCCTTGTGCTCCGGCTTGTCGGATGTCTGCGCGAGCCCCGGTATCGCTACGGCCAGGCCGAGCGCCAGGGCGACCCCCTGCAACGCGCTGATGATCCGTATTCTCGACGGTTTCATCGAACTGCCCCCCTTGTTGAGCCTTCTATTTCGCTAAAAGCATCAGTCGACTTTCCACGGCAGCTTGCCGATCCCGAGCTGCTTCTTCAGCTCCTGCGGACCGGGGCCCTTCGGTTCGTCGTGCGCAATCGCGTAGTGGCACTCGATGCAGGTCATGCCTTCGCGCTCGGCCTTGGCGTGTGCGTTCTTCGCCTTATCCGACTGCTTGTCGGCGTCGAACGCATCCGGTTTGTGGCAGTTGCGGCACTCGAGCGAATTGGTGGTGAGCATGCGCGTCCATACGACCTTTGCGAGTTCGGCGCGCTTCGCGCGGAACTTCTCCTTGGTATCGATGACCCCGGTGAGCTTTCCCCAGATCTCGAACGTTGCCTGCATCTTGCGCAGGATCAGCGGCCCGGGCTCGTGCGGCACGTGGCAGTCAGAGCACACCACCCGTACGCCCACCCGGTTCGTGTCGTGAATCGTGCCCTGATACTCCTTGAACGGGTTGTCATGCATCTCGTGGCACGAGGTGCAGAACTTGAGCGTGCTGGTCCATGCAAGGCCCGTGGCCCCTGCGATCGCGACGACCGCGATGCCGACGAAGGCTATCGCGCCAGCAATCGCGACGCGCAACGCGATCGTGCCCGGAGACTTGCTGTCCCCCCGGATCGCCTCCCATATTTTTCTTATGACCACGGGATGCTCCCTTGCCGGCTTAGTGCGCGGCCTATTGCGCCAGGATGAACTGGATGACGTTCTTGATGTCGGCGTCGTCCTTGGTCTTGAGCGACGCGTGCTCTTCTTCTTTGCCCTCGACCTTGACCTTCGGATGCGTGGTGAGGTGCGTGTAGAGCTCCTTCTCGGCGTCCGCCTTACCTTTGTGTTTCTTCGCGATCTCCTGGTACGACGGCGCGTCCTTCTTCTTGTCGATCGCGTGGCACTTGAAGCAATTGCTCTTCTTCATGAGCGACTTGGCCGCGTCCTCGTCGAACGCCCGGGCCGTCGTCGCCCCGAGCCAGCAAGACATCACCAAACCTGCAAGCAAGACGTGCTTCAAGCGCATGGCATTCCTCGTTCAGGAAGGAGGGTGAGTTGGAACCGAAATTGCTGCGGTGCGGGGATGCGGGCCGCCGGGCGTTCACGCCCCGGCCGTGCGCAGTGTGCAATGCTCTTCTTCAACCCGCCTCCCGCCGCTTGCGCTCCCGCCAGGTAGTTTTCGTCTTCGACGAGAGCCTGCAAACCCAATGTAAGTGGCAGTATCGACCGCTGCTTTGATTTGGGTCAAATGCCCATTTGAACGCTGAGCCAAACGTACGATGTGTATCGCGCACGCAACGCGCCGGTTTTGATCTGCATCACAATGCGCGGCGGCAGAGAAGCGATCATTGTTGCATTGCGATACCAGAGCCTCTCAGCCGACATGCCCGCCAAACAGTGCATCGCGATCGAGGACTTCCTTGGGAGGGTGCCGCTGTTCGCGGGCCTTGCGCGGGATGAGCTGGCGCGCCTCGCCAACGGGGCTACTCAGCTCGAAGCCCCGCGTGGGGTGTTCGTGTTCCGGCGTGGCGACCCCTGGACCGGCCTGCACGTGGTGGTCTGCGGCCAGGTAAAGCTTTCACTGCACTCCCGGAATGGCGCGGAGAAGGTTTTCGAGCTCATCGGGCGGGGCCACTGTCTCGGCAGCTCCGGACTGTTTCTCGATCATCCCCACCGCGCGAGCGCCGAGGCGCTGCTTCCGACCAAGCTGGTGCACGTCCCAAAGGCGCGGGTGCTCGCCGAGCTCGAGCATCACGTCGGATTTGCGCAGCGCATCATCGCCGACCTTAGCCGGCGGCTAGACCATTTCCTGAGCGACCTGGAGAGCGTGACCCTGCGCTCGGGCACCGAGCGGGTGGTCGGCTATCTCCTGACCAACGTGCAGGTTTGCCCGCGTGACGGAGCGGGAGTGACCTTGCCCGCCGCGAAGGGGATCATCGCCTCCCGCCTCAGCCTCACGCAGGAACACTTCTCGCGCATCCTGCACGAGCTGGCCGCCTCCGGATTGATCGGCATCGACGGGCGCGACATCCGCATCCCCGACCTCGAGCGCCTACGCGCCCGCGCGGCTTGAACTAGCCGAAGCGACCGGTGATGTAGTCCTCGGTCTGCTTCATCTTCGGTTTGATGAACACGGTATCGGTGACGTCGAACTCGATCAGCTCGCCGAGGTACATGTAAGCGGTGAAGTCCGAGACGCGCGCGGCCTGCTGCATGTTGTGCGTGACGATGACGATGGTGAATTCCCGCTTCAGCTCGTCGACCAGCTCCTCGATCTTGGCGGTCGAGATCGGGTCGAGCGCAGAAGTCGGCTCGTCCAGCAGGAGGATCTGCGGCTTGACCGCGATGCCGCGCGCGATACACAGGCGCTGCTGCTGGCCGCCCGAGAGGCTGTGGCCGCTGCGCGTCAGGATGTCCTTCACCTCGTCCCAGAGCGCCGCCTTATGCAGCGCCCACTCGACGCGCTCGTCCATGTCGCGCTTGTTCAGGCGCTCGAACAGCCGCACGCCGAAGGCGATATTGTCGTAGATCGACATCGGGAACGGCGTCGGTTTCTGGAACACCATCCCGATCTTTGCGCGGATCAGCGACACGTCGCGCTTCGTGGTGAGCAGGTTCTCCCCGTCCATGATCACCTCGCCCTCGGCGCGCTGCTCCGGATAGAGCGAGTACATGCGGTTGAACACGCGCAGCAACGTGGATTTGCCGCATCCGGAGGGGCCGATGAACGCCGTCACACGGCGTTCGGGAACGTCCATGCTGATCGACTTCAGCGCATGAAACCTGCCGTAGAAAAAGTCGAGATTGCGGACCTCGAGCTTGACCTTGTGCTCGCTGGCGGACTCCGTGCGCGTCGCGACCTCGGGTCGAGGTGTCCGCCGCGGCGCAGCTTCGGTGGCTTCCATGGATTGACCTTCCCTATTGGGCCTTCTTGAACAGGACGCGCGCGACGATATTCAAGAACAGCACCGCGATCGTGATGAGCGTGGCGCCGCCCCAGGCGAGCCGCTGCCAGTCCTGGTACGGGCTCATCGCGAACTGGAATATTACGACCGGAAGGTTTGACACCGGGGCATTCATGTTCAACGACCAGAACTGGTTGTTCAGCGCGGTGAACAGCAGCGGCGCGGTCTCCCCGCTGATGCGCGCCACGGCGAGCAGAATGCCGGTCAGGATCCCCGTGCGCGCCGCCCGGTAGCTCACCTGCAGGATCATCTTCCACGTCGGGCAGCCGAGCGCTGCGGCCGCCTCGCGCAGACTGCTCGGCACCAGCTTAAGCATGTCGTCGGTGGTGCGCACCACCACGGGGATCACCAGCAGCCCGAGCGCCATGCTTCCCGCCCACCCGGAAAAGTGACCGACGCGCGCCACATACACCGAGTAGACGAACAGGCCGATGACGATCGATGGCGCTGACAGAAGCACGTCGTTCAGAAAGCGCGTCGCCGATGCGAGCCAGCCGCGCCGGCCGTACTCCGCGAGGTACGTGCCAGCCAGAACGCCGATCGGAGTGCCAATCAGCGTTCCGATCACGACCAGCAGCAAGCTGCCGGCGATCGCATTGGCCAGCCCGCCATCCAATCCGGGCGGCGGCGTCATCTGGTAGTACAGACCCGCCCTGAGAAGCGCCGCGCCTCCCTCGTACAGCAGCGTCGCCAGGATCCAGGTGAGCCAGATTAGTCCGAAGACGAGAGCGAGCGCCGACACCGAGAGCATCACGCGATTGACGAGCTTGCGCCGGCGGTAGACCGGATTCGAGGCGTCGATTTCGCTCATCACATCGCCTCAGGCACGCGCGCCCTCCTGCCGGGAGAGGCGCAGCAGCAGCAGCTTGGAAAGCGCCAGCACGATAGTCGTGATCACGAACAGGATCAGGCCGAGCTCGAACAGCGCCGAGAGATAGGCGTCGCCGACAGCCTCGGTGAACTCGTTGGCGAGCGCCGACGCGATGCTGTTGCCGGGCGCCATGAGCGACGCGGAAAGCTCGTGCGCGTTGCCGATCACAAAGGTCACCGCCATGGTTTCCCCGAGGGCACGCCCGAGTCCCAGCATGATGCCGCCTACCACGCCGACCTTCGTGTAGGGAAGGACCACCCGGAACACGACTTCCCAGGTTGTCGCACCCAGGCCATACGCCGATTCCTTGAGCATCGAAGGCACCAGCTCGAACACGTCGCGCATCACCGCCGTGATGAACGGAATGACCATGATCGACAGGATGAGTCCCGCCGTCATCATGCCGATGCCGAGTGGCGGCCCCTCGAACAGCTTCCCAAGGATCGGAACGTTCCCGAACAGGTCGATCAGGAACGGCTGGACATTCGACTGTATGATCGGCGAGAGCACGAACAGACCCCACATGCCGTAAATGATCGAAGGAATTGCCGCGAGCAGCTCGATCGCAGTCCCCAGCGGCCGCTTCAGCCATCCCGGCGCGAGCTCGGTGAGGAAGAGCGCGATGCCGAAGCTTACCGGGATACCGATAATCATCGCGATAAGCGAAGTAACCAGCGTCCCGTAGATCGGCACCAGCGCGCCGAAAGACTCGCGCACCGGATCCCATTCGCGGCGCCAGATGAAGCTGAGGCCGTACTTGTCGAGCGTCAGGGTGCTGCCCAGTACGAGCGACACCAGGATAGCGGCCAGGAGGCTGAACACCAGGATTGCGAAGCCCCGCGTCAACCATTCGAATGCGGCGTCCAGGCGTGCCGACGACCGGGTGCGCGGCGGCGGTCGGCCGTACTCGGTCACGGCGATGTTGGTCTGATTATCGACGCCGTGTATCGACACGGGGACGGCACTCATCGAGGTTTCCCGCGCATTCTAGTTGAAACTCGCTGCCTCAACGAAAAGGGGCGGCATTCGACCGCCCCTTCCCCTTGCCCGCCGTGGCGGGCCGATTCCCGGTCATTGATGGATCGGCTTGCCCGACGTGTCCTTGATCTGCTTCCAGTTTGTTTCGATCAGCGCTACGACCGAATCCGGCATGGGCACATAGTCGAGGCTCTCCGCCATCTGGTCGCCATTGGCGTACGCCCACTTGAAGAACTTGAGGACCTCCGCCGCGCGCTCGGGCTTCTCCTGCGCCTTGTGCATCAGGATGAAGGTCGCGCCGGCGATTGGCCAAGCATTCGCCCCGGGGGCATCGGTGAGGATCAGATACATCCCCGGTGCAGCGTTCCAGTCGGCGCCGGCGGCGGCCGCCATGAACGCCTTGGCGCTTGGCGCCACGAAGAGGCCGTCGCGGTTCTTCACGAGTGCATAGGTCATCTTGTTCTGCAGCACGTACGCGTACTCGACGTAGCCGATCGAGCCGTTGATCCGCTGCACGTAGGAGGCGACGCCTTCGTTGCCCTTGCCGCCCACGCCGGTGGGCCAGTTGACCGAAGTACCCTCACCCACCTTGTCTTTCCACTCCGGGCTCACTTTCGAGAGATAGTTGGACCAGATGAAGGTCGTACCCGAGCCGTCCGAACGGTGCACCACCGAGATCGCTTCCGTCGGCAAATTCAATCCCGGATTGAGTGCAGCGATCTCCGGGTCGTTCCACTTCTTGATTTTGCCGAGGTAGATGTTGCCGAGTACTTCGCCCGAGAGCTTCAGCTCGCCGGGCTTGATGCCCTTCAGGTTGACCGCGGGGATCGCCCCGCCGATCACAGTCGGAAACTGCATCAGGCCATCCTTCTCGAGCACTTCAGGTTTGAGCGGCATGTCGGATGCGCCGAAATCGACCGTCTTGGCGCTGATCTGCTTGATGCCGCCGCCCGAGCCGATCGACTGATAGTTCAGGCCGATCCCGGTCGCCTTCTTGTAGGCATCGGCCCATTTGGCATAAATCGGGTAGGGGAATGTCGCGCCCGCGCCGGTGATCTCCGCGGCCGAAGCAGCCAGAGGCGCGGCAATCGCCGCGATCGCGGCGGTGGCTACGGATAACTCCCTGATTTTCTTTATGAACATCCCAGACTCCTTCGCGTGAATAAAGGTGCGAAGAGCAGTCTATTGCGGGGATGTTACCGCCTCATGACGGACTTTCGCCTAGGTCATGCGCCAGATGAGGTTGCGCAGCGGCACCACCGTCTCGAACACGCGATAGCGGTAGCAGCTCGGCAGTCCTTCGGGAACGGTGAAGCTGCGCGTACCTGCGGCCCAAGTCGGCGCCACGGTCGTCGCCGTGCAGACGCCACCGACCGGCTTCTCGTACTCGCCGATTCGCGCCAGCACCGCAACGCGAATCGCGAGCACTTGCGCCCACTCGGCGGACGAGCTGGGCGCGACGTTGTCGAAGCTGTCGATGATGCCGTCGTTCGCGACGAAAGTGGCGTTCTGCACCGTGCCGTTGTTCACGCCGTTGTCCTTGCCGTACTCGGCGCGCAGGTCGACGAGGCCGTCAGCGATATCGAACGGCGCTACGCCTCCCGCCATGAGCAGGGCATCGGATGCGCGCAGGCGCCCGTTGACGATCGCATAGGTACGGACCAAAGGATTGCCCAGATCGAAGACCAGATCGCCCTGCTTGTATGCAGGAAAAAGGCCAGCGCCGGGCGGGTTGTAGGGCGCGTTGCCGCCCGGGTTGTGCTGCACCTTGGCGGCCGACGGCTGCACCTGCGTGATCTGCGCCATCGTGCAGCTGACCGGCCCCGCCTGGTTCACGAGCAGCACGAGGTCCTGCTGCTTGTAGCCTTCCGTGCCATCGACGTCGTACTCCGAAGAGGCCGCGGGCATGGTCTTCGAGAGCGTCCCGGGGACGATCCGGCCGGAGGTCGAGTACATGGTGGTGATTTGGTCCGGCTGGCCGGGCGTCACGGTGATGTAGACGGGCGCCAGGGTGATATCGGGCAGGGTGCCGCCGAGGTTCTGTGAGTAGTTCGGGTCGTAATACCAGTTTATTTTCCCGCATCCGAAGGCGGCGGTGTTCGCCATGCCGTAGCCGGCCATGCGCAGGTCGCGCTCGACAGTGAACAGCGCGATCGTGCCATTGGTCTGGGCGCTGTTCTCGCCTACCGTGGAGCGGTTGAACTTATCGCTGGTGATATATGCCTGCGTGATGACGAGCATGCCGATCAGCCCAATCGCGACCGCGACCAGAACCTCGACCAGGCTCATACCGCGCTGTCCCCTGCGCGCGCCATGCGGCCATAAGTCTCGCTTGCGCCCCACGCGTCTTTCCCCCGCTAGCTGCGTGACGTGACAGCACCTTCTTACAAAGGTTTGTACGGGAGCGCCGTGACAAATATCCCACGTTTCGAACGAATCGGACGATCGGGCAAAAGAACGTCATGAACGGCGGCAGGCCGCGACTTCTTGCCGCCCGATGGATTGACGGAACCAGCGCGGGGGAGGACTTACCGCGCGCCAGCGCAGCGCCGCACTGCCTCGGCGAGCGACCGCGCCGCGGACTCGATCGCGCTGCGCGGCTCGCCCTCGACCATGACACGCAGAACCGGCTCGGTGCCCGAGGGCCTGAGCAGCACGCGGCCGCGCCCATCGAGCAGCCGCTCACCCTGCGCCAACGCCTGTGCGATCGCCTCGTGGGCGCGCCAGTCGAAGCCGCTCGGCACCGCGACGTTCACCAGCACTTGCGGATACATGACCAGATCCGCGGTCAGCTGGGCGAGCGAATGGCCACTGTCGCGCATCGCGGCGAGCACCTGTAGCGCCGATACGATGCCGTCGCCGGTCGTATGGCGGTCCAGGCAGATGATGTGACCGGAGTTCTCGCCGCCGTAGAGCCAGCTCCGCTCGCGCAGCAGCTCGAGTACGTAGCGATCGCCGACGCTCGCGCGCGCGAATGGAATCCCTGCGCGCTCGAGCGCCTGTTCGAGCGCCAGGTTGGTCATCAGGGTTCCGGCCACGCCGGCCACGCGCTCCCTTGCCGCACGGTGCCGCACGATGGCGTACAGCAGCTGGTCGCCGTCGTAGAGCGCTCCGACCCCGTCGGCCATCACGACCCTGTCGGCATCGCCGTCCAGCGCGACGCCGAGGTGCGCGCCGCGGCGCCTGACCTCCTCGCGCAGTCGCTCGGGCGCGGTGGCTCCATAGCCCTCGTTTATGTTGAAGCCGTCGGGCTCGGCGCCGATTGCGATGACCTCCGCGCCCAGCTCATGAAAGACGTGCGGCGCCACGCCGTAGGCCGCGCCGTGCGCGCAGTCGACGACGAGTCTGAGACCCTTAAGGTCGAGCTCGTTCGGAAAGGTCGACTTGCAGAATTCGATGTAGCGGCCGGCCGCATCGTCCACGCGTCGCGCGCGCCCGAGCTTCGCCGCCGCATTGCATCCCATCGGAGCATCCAGCGCGCGCTCGATCTCATTTTCTACCGCGTCCGGCAGCTTGAAGCCGTCACCGGAAAAGAACTTGATGCCATTGTCCGGATAAGGATTGTGCGAAGCGCTGATGACCACCCCAGCGCTCAGGCGCAACGCACGCGTCAGGTACGCGACTCCGGCCGTCGGCAGCGGACCGCAGAGCAGCACGTCCACGCCCGCGGCGGAGAACCCCGCTTCGAGCGCAGCCTCGATCATGTACCCGGATATGCGCGTGTCCTTGCCGATCAGGACCGCGGGGCGTTCAGCTTGCGCCGCCTGCCCGCGCGCGGCGAACACGCTGCCTGCTGCATAGCCCAGGCGCAGAACGAAATCGGCCGTCATCGGCGAGCTGCCGACCGTGCCGCGCACGCCATCGGTGCCGAAGTGGTTGCGGCTCATGCGTTGCGCCAGGCCTCCCAGACGAGAACCACGTCGCGCGTCTCCTTTACGTTGTGTACGCGCAGTATTTTCGCCCCGCCGAGCAAAGCGAGCAAAGCGGCTGCCAGGCTGCCCGCCAGGCGATCCCCGGCAGAGCGGCCCGTGAGCTCGCCGAGCGACGATTTGCGCGACCAGCCGACGAGTAGCGGTACCCCCAGCCGGGCTACAACCTCCGGCAGCCGCTTGAGCAGCGCAAGGTTGTGCACCAGCGTCTTGCCGAATCCGAACCCCGGATCTGCGACGATCCGATCCGCTCCGATGCCAGCCGCACGCGCGGCCGCGATCCTGCCCGCGAGGTAGTCCGCGACCTCGCTTACGACCTCCCCGTAGAGGGGATCGTGCTGCATGGTCGCCGGCTCACCGCGCTTGTGCATCAGGCACACGGCGCAGTCCGTCGGCACGACCGCTTCGAGCGCGCCGGGCGCCGACAGCGCCTCGATGTCATTGATCATCGACGCCCCGTGCGCCAGTGCCTCGCGCATGACGGCCGGGCGGCGCGTGTCGATGGAGATCGGCAGAGGCGCGTCCGCGAGCGCTTCCAGTACCGGAATGATCCGGTCCAGCTCCTCTTCCTCGCTTACGGGTCGCGCCCCAGGACGCGTGGATTCGCCGCCCAGATCGAGCACGTCCGCGCCCTCCTCAATTAGACGGCGTGCGTGCGCCAGCGCGGCGGCACGGTCCAGGAACTTCCCGCCGTCGGAAAAGGAGTCTGGGGTGATGTTGACGATCCCCATCACCAGGGGGCGCTCGAGCGGCAGCATGTGTCTGCCGCAGCGCAGCATCGAGCGATCAGGCGCTTGGAGCGGGCGCGGTGGCCCCGCGCGCGCCGCCGTCATTCGCGGCGCCGGAGGAGCCTTGTGCGGGCGGCGTCGCCTTCGGAGGACGCGGTGGCCTGCCCGCCATGATGTCGTTGATCTGGTCGGCGTCGATCGTCTCCCACTCGAGCAGTGCCTTGGTCATCGCCTCGACCTTGTCGCGATTTTCCTCGAGCAGCTTGCGCGCGAGCTGGTACTGCGTATCGATGATGCGTCGAATCTCGGCATCCACCTTCTGCATGGTCGCCTCGGACACGTTCTTGTGTGTCGTGATCGAGCGGCCGAGGAAGATCTCGCCTTCGTTTTCGCCGTACACCATGGTGCCGAGCTCGTCGGACATCCCCCACTGCGTCACCATGCGGCGCGCAAGCTCGGTGGCGCGCTCGAAATCGTTCGCCGCACCAGTGGTCATCTGGCTCATGAACAGTTCCTCGGCAATGCGTCCGCCGAACAGCACGCAGATCATGTTGTACAGCCGCTCGCGGTCCTGGCTGTAGCGGTCCTGCTCGGGCAGTTGCATGGTCACGCCGAGCGCACGTCCGCGCGGGATGATCGTCACCTTGTGCACCGGGTCGGTCTTCGGCAAAAGCTTCGCCACCACGGCGTGCCCCGATTCGTGGTACGCCGTGTTGCGACGCTCTTCCTCGGGCATCACCATGGAGCGGCGCTCCGCGCCCATGATGATTTTGTCCTTGGCGCGCTCGAAGTCCTCCATGTCGACCAGGCGCTTGTTCTTGCGCGCGGCGAACAGCGCCGCCTCGTTTACCAAGTTGGCGAGATCCGCGCCGGAGAAGCCGGGCGTGCCGCGCGCGATGATGTCCGCCTTGACGTCGGGAGCGAGCGGCACCTTGCGCATGTGCACCTTGAGAATTTCCTCGCGCCCGCGGATGTCGGGCAGTGGTACAACCACTTGACGATCGAAGCGTCCGGGGCGCAGCAGCGCCGGATCGAGCACGTCCGGCCGGTTGGTCGCGGCGATGACAATCACGCCCATCGTGGCTTCGAAGCCGTCCATCTCGACGAGCAGTTGGTTCAGCGTCTGCTCGCGCTCGTCGTTGCCGCCGCCGAGGCCCGCTCCGCGCTGGCGCCCAACGGCGTCGATCTCGTCGATGAACACGATACAGGGCGCGTGCTTCTTGGCCTGCTCGAACATGTCGCGCACGCGCGCCGCGCCGACGCCGACGAACATCTCGACGAAGTCGGAGCCGGAGATGGAAAAGAATGGAACTTTCGCCTCGCCCGCGATGGCGCGCGCGAGAAGCGTCTTGCCGGTCCCCGGCGAGCCTACCATCAGCACGCCGCGCGGAATGCGGCCGCCCAGCTTCTGGAACTTGGACGGGTCGCGCAGGAAATCGACCAGTTCGGCGACGTCTTCCTTCGCTTCCTCGCAGCCCGCCACGTCGGCGAACGTGACGGTGTTGGTCGACTCATCCATCATCCGCGCGCGCGACTTGCCGAACGAGAAGGCGCCGCCGCGGCCTCCGCCCTGCATCTGGCGCATGAAGAAGATCCACACGCCGATCAGCAGCAGCATGGGGAACCACGATACGAAGATGTTCATGAGGAGCGAGGGTTCCTCCTCGGGCTTGGCCTCGATCTTGACGCCGTACTTGAGCAGGTCAGACACCAGCCAGATGTCCCCCGGGGAGTAGCTCACCACGCGCTTGCCGTCGGTGGTGGTCGCCTTCAGCTGCCGTCCCTCGATGGTCACCTTGGCAATGCGGCCGGTCTTGACCTCGTCCAGGAACTGCGAGTACTCCATCGGTTGCTGCGCGGTCTGGCGCGTGCTGAACTGATTGAACACAGTCATCAGCACCAGCCCGATCACGAGCCAGATGACGAGGTTCTTAAGCATATTGTTCAAGGACTTGCTCCTTCGCGCGATGCACGCAACGTCATGCCAATTCTAGCCCCCTTTGCGCACGGCAAAAAGGGGGCATTCCTGCTTCAGCGCGGCTTCGGGCCGCGCGCTACCAGGTAGGTCTCCCGCGATTCTCCGCGCGATGCGCCGGGCTTACGCACCGAAACCGACCGAAATGCCCCTTTGAGGTTGGCGACAATTCCTTCAAACGCCTCCCCTTGAAATGCCTTGACCAGCAGGACGCCGCTTGGTTTCAGGAACTCCCCCGCCAACACGACGGCCAGTTCAACCAGCTCCGCCGCGCGCGCCTGATCCACGGTCGCGATCCCCGAAATGTTCGGTGAAAGATCAGACAGCACCACGTCTACCGGTCCGCCCAGCGCAGCGCGCAACGCTTCCCGCGCTCCTGCGTCCCGCACGTCGCCCCGCAGCGTCTTAACTCCCGATATGGGGGCGAGTTCAAGCAGGTCAATGGCAACCACCCGGCCCGTCGGGCCGACCTTCGCCGCCGCCACCTGCGACCAGCCCCCTGGGGCCGCGCCGAGATCGAGCACGCGCGCACCCGGCTGCAGCAGCTTCTCCCGGGCGTCGATTTCGAGCAGCTTGAAGGCGGCACGCGAGCGGTAGCCGTGGGCGCGCGCCTGCCTGACGTAGCCGTCTGTCACATGGCGCCGCAGCCACTGCTTGCTGGACTTGCTCACCGCTACGCCGCTACTGGTAGCGGACGTCGAGGATCTCGTAGCGCTTCACTCCGCCCGGCGTCTGCACCTCGACCTGGTCCCCCGCGTACTTCCCGATCAGCGCGCGCGCGATCGGCGAGCTAATCGATACGCGGCCGTCCTTGATGTCGGCCTCGTCCTCGCCGACGATCTGGTAGGTCACCGTCTCGCCGGCCTCCTCATGCAAGTCGAGCGTAGCGCCGAACACGCAGCGTCCGTCCGCATCGAGCAGCTTCGGATCGATGACTTGCGCGTTAGCGAGCTTGGCCTCGATCTCCGAGATGCGGCCCTCAATGAATCCCTGGCGTTCCCGGGCCGCGTCGTACTCGGCGTTCTCCGACAGATCGCCGTGCGAGCGCGCCTCCGCGATCGCGCTAATCACGCCCGGACGCTCCACCGTCTTCAGCCGCTGGAGCTCCGCGCGCAGCAGCTCGGCCCCGCGGGAAGTGATGGGTGTCTTCGCCATTTGAGTCAGATCCTACGACGCAAGCTCTTCGGTGAGGCGCAGTTTCGCATGTAGATCCTGCAGCCGGTAGGGTTCGAGCTGCGCGAGGTGCTTCATACCTTCGCAGGCGGCACGCGCGCCTGCCAGCGTCGTGTAGTACGTGACGCGACGCGCCAGCGCGGTCGTGCGGATCGAGCGGGAGTCCGAGATCGCGGTACGCGTCGCCTCGACGGTGTTGACGATGAAGCTGATCTCGCCGTTCTTGATCATATCGACCACGTGCGGCCGGCCTTCGGCGACCTTGTTCACCGGAGTCACCGGTACGCCGTGCCTGGCGAGCACAGCCGCCGTGCCGCGCGTTGCGAGGATCGAGAAGCCGAGCTGCACCAGGTCGTTCGCGACCTCCACCGCGCCGGCCTTGTCGCCCTCGCGTACGCTGATGAAAGCGCGGCCGCCGCGCGGCAACTTGACTCCCGCCGCAAGCTGCGACTTGACGAATGCCTCGCCGAAGCTCGCCCCGACCCCCATCACCTCGCCGGTGGATTTCATCTCCGGACCGAGGATCGTGTCGACGCCTGGGAACTTCGCGAACGGAAACACCGCTTCCTTGACCGAGAAGTAGGGCGGCCTGATCGGCCCGGCGACGCCCTGCCGCGCGAGGCCGATGCCCACCATGCAGCGCGCCGCGACTTTGGCGAGCTGCAATCCCGTCGCCTTGGACACGTAAGGCACGGTGCGCGAGGCGCGCGGGTTCACCTCGAGCACGTATACGACGTCGCGCTGGATGGCGAACTGCACGTTCATCAGACCGACCACGTCGAGAGCGCGCGCGAGCAGCTCGGTCTGGCGCCGCAGCTCCGCCTCGACTCCGGCGGACAGCGAATGCGGAGGCAGACAGCAGGCCGAGTCGCCCGAGTGCACACCCGCTTCCTCGACGTGCTCCATCACGCCGCCGACGAACACCTCCTTGCCGTCGGCCACGCAATCGACGTCGACCTCGATCGCGTCGGACAGGTAACGGTCGATTAGCACTGGCGAGTCGTTCGACACGCGCACCGCGCTTTCCATGTAGCGCTCGAGATCGGCGCGCTGGTGCACGATCTCCATCGCGCGCCCGCCGAGCACGTAGCTCGGCCGCACCACCACCGGGTAGCCGATCTCCTCGGCAAGGCGCACCGCGTCCGCGGCGGAGCGCGCCGTGCGGTTCGGCGGCTGACGCAGCTTGACGCGGTCGAGAAGCTTCTGGAAGCGCTCGCGGTCCTCGGCGGCGTCGATCGAGTCGGCGGAAGTGCCGACGATCGGCACGCCGGCCGCCGCCAGGTCGCGTGCAAGCTTGAGCGGCGTCTGCCCTCCGTATTGCACGATGACGCCGAAGGGCTTCTCCTTGTCGACGATCTCGAGCACGTCCTCGAGGGTGAGCGGCTCGAAATACAGGCGGTCGGAGATGTCGTAGTCGGTCGAGACGGTCTCCGGATTGCAGTTGACCATGATGGTCTCGAAGCCGTCCTCGCGCAGCGCGAGCGCCGCATGCACGCAGCAGTAGTCGAATTCGATGCCCTGCCCGATGCGGTTTGGGCCACCGCCGAGCACCATGATCTTCTTCCTGGCGGAAGGCGCGGCCTCGCACTCTTCCTCGTAGGTCGAGTACATGTACGCCGTGGTGGTCGCGAACTCGGCGGCGCAGGTGTCGACGCGCTTGTACACGGGGCGGATCCCGAAGGCGTGGCGCTTGGCGCGCACCTCCGCCTCGCTGGTGTTGAACAGGTAGGCCAGGCGCCGGTCGGAAAACCCCTTGCGCTTCAGCGTCCGCAGGGTCTGCGCGTCGATATCGGCGAGCAATCGGTCGTCGAGTTCCATCTCGAGCTCGACGATCTCCTTGATCTGCTGCAGGAACCACGGATCGATGCGCGTCAGGCGGTGCACCTCCTCGAGGGTAAAGCCGTTCTCGAATGCATCGCCCACGTACCAGATGCGCTCCGGTCCGGGCTCTCCCAGCTCGCGCTCCAGCACCTCGCGATCGGTGGTCTTCTGGTTCAGACCGTCCACCCCGACCTCCAGGCCGCGCAGTGCCTTCTGGAACGATTCCTGGAACGTCCGGCCGATCGCCATCACCTCGCCGACCGACTTCATCTGTGTCGTGAGCCGATCGTTCGCCTGCGGGAACTTCTCGAAGGCGAAGCGCGGCACCTTGGTCACCACGTAGTCGATCGTCGGCTCGAACGAAGCGGGGGTCGCGCCCCCCGTGATCTCGTTCCTCAGCTCGTCCAGCGTGTAGCCGACGGCGAGCTTGGCGGCCACCTTGGCGATCGGGAAACCCGTCGCTTTGGACGCAAGCGCCGAGGAGCGCGACACGCGCGGATTCATCTCGATCACCAGCATGCGCCCGTCGGCCGGATTGACGGCGAACTGCACGTTGGAGCCGCCGGTGTCGACGCCGATCTCGCGCAGCACCGCGATCGAGGCGTCGCGCATCAGCTGATATTCCTTGTCGGTGAGCGTCAGCGCCGGCGCGACGGTGATCGAGTCGCCGGTGTGCACGCCCATGGGATCGAGGTTCTCGATCGAGCACACAATGATGCAGTTGTCGTGCTTGTCGCGCACCACCTCCATCTCGAACTCTTTCCAGCCGATCACCGACTCCTCGATCAGCAACTCGCGCGTGGGCGAGGCCTCCAGACCGCGCTCGCAGATGGTGGCGAACTCTTCGCCGTTGTAGGCGATGCCGCCGCCCGTGCCGCCGAGCGTGAACGACGGCCGGATCACGACCGGGAAGCCGATGCCGGCCTGCACCTGCAACGCCTCCTCCATGGAATGCGCCAAGGCCGAGCGTGGGCAGGCGAGCCCGATCCTTTGCATGGCGCGCTTGAATTTCTCTCTGTCCTCGGCCTTGTCGATCGCCTCGCGCGAGGCGCCGATAAGCGTGACGCCGAATTTCCCCAGCACTCCTTCGCGCGCCAGGTCGAGCGCGCAGTTGAGCGCCGTCTGGCCGCCCATCGTAGGCAGCAAGGCGTCCGGGCGCTCCTTCTCGATGATGCGCGCCACGACCTGCCAGGTGATCGGCTCGATATAGGTCGCGTCGGCGGTCTCGGGATCCGTCATGATCGTCGCCGGGTTCGAGTTCACCAACACCACGCGGTAGCCTTCCTCGCGCAGCGCCTTGCAGGCCTGCGCGCCCGAGTAGTCGAACTCGCAAGCCTGACCGATCACGATCGGTCCGGCGCCGATGATGAGCACGCTCTTCAGGTCAGTTCTTCTTGGCATCCGTCATCAGCGCCGCGAAGCGGTCGAATAGGTACGCGATGTCGTGCGGCCCGGGGCTCGCCTCCGGATGGCCCTGGAAGCAGAACGCGGGGCGGTCGGTATAGGCGAAGCCCTGCAGCGAGCCGTCGAACAGCGATACGTGGGTAACCCGCAGATTCGGCGGCAGCGTTTCGGGATCGACCGCGAAGCCGTGATTCTGGCTGGTGATCACCACTCGCCCGGTATCCAGGTCTTTCACCGGATGATTTGCGCCGTGGTGGCCAAATTTCATTTTCACGGTTCTGGCGCCCGCCGCGAGTCCCATCAGCTGGTGCCCGAGGCAGATGCCGAACAACGGGATGCTTCCGGTCTCGAGGAGATCTCGTATCGCCCGGATCGCGTAATCGCAGGGTTCCGGGTCACCCGGGCCGTTGGAAAGGAACACTCCATCCGGCTTGAGCGCCAGCGCGTCCGCAGCGCTCGCCCGCGCGGGTAGCACCGTGACGCGCGCCCCGCGCTCCGCGAGCATGCGCAGGATGTTCCGCTTGACACCGTAATCGTAGGCCACCACGTGGAAGCGCGGCTCGGCCGGCCGGCCGAATCCGGCGCCGAGGCTCCAGCCGCCCTCGCGCCACTCGTAGCGCGCCGTCGTGCTCACTTCCTTGGCGAGGTCCATACCGGCAAGCCCGGGAAAGGCGCGCGCCGCGGCGAGCGCCCTGTCGACCTCGATTTCGCCTGCCATCAGGCAGCCGTTCTGCGCACCGCGCTCGCGCAGGATGCGGGTCAGGCGACGTGTATCGATGTCGGCCAGCGCGACCACTCCTTTTGCGCGCAGGAATTCCGGCAGGCTGTGCGTCGCCCGCCAGCTCGAGGGCGCCGCCGGCAGGTCGCGAACCACGAGGCCCGACGCGTGCACCTTTTCGGCCTCGTCGTCCTCCGGGTTGGTGCCCGTGTTGCCGATATGCGGAGTGGTGAGCGTGACGATCTGGCGGCAATAGGAAGGATCGGTGAGGATCTCCTGGTAGCCTGTGATGGCGGTGTTGAACACGACCTCGCCCGCCGAGAGGCCGCGCGCGCCGATCGACCGACCCCGAAACACGGTCCCGTCGGCGAGGACGAGGATCGCGGGTTCGAGCGCAGGCAAGACGCAAACTCCAGGGCTAGATGTGAAAAAGCGGAAGAGGCTGGCGCCCCTCCCGCTCGTTTGAGCAACGAATTATACCGGCTTCCGCCGCACCCCGGCAACGCGCGCTAGCTCAGCCCCAGGACGTCGAACATGTCGTACAGGCCTGGCCCGCGGCCGGCGAGGAACTTGGCCGCGCGCAGCGCGCCGAGCGCGTAGGTCATGCGGCTCGACGAGCGCACGGTTAACTCGAGACGCTCGCCCGCGCCCGCATACAGCACCGTGTGCTCTCCGACGATGTCGCCGCCGCGGATGGCGTGAAATCCGATCGCCTTCGGATCGCGCTCGCCGGTGTCGCCACGCCGGCCATGCACGGCGCACGCTGCGGGGTCGCGCCCGAGCGCGCGCGCCACGACCTCGCCGAGCTTGAGCGCCGTGCCCGACGGGGCGTCGACCTTGTGCCGGTGATGCGCCTCGATGATCTCGACGTCGTACGCGTCACCGAGTACGCGCGCCGCGGTCTCGGCCAGCTTGAGCAGCACGTTTACGCCGACCGCCATGTTGGGCGCCATCACGATCGGAATGGTCTTCGCGGCGCTGGCGATGAGCGACCTCTGATCCCGGGAAAAGCCCGTCGTACCGATTACCAGCGACTTGCGCAGGCGTGCGCAATCCTCGAGGTGCGCGAGCGTGCCCTCGGGCCGCGTGAAATCGATCAGCACGTCCGCGTCGTCAAGCGCCTCGGCCCGATCGGCGCGCAGCCTGAGCTCGCACGCCAGCGCCGCCAGCTCGCCCACCTGGCGCCCGAGCGCAGGATGGCCGACCGGCTCGAGCGCCGCTGCGAGCGTCAGTTGCGGGTCGCGCAGCACCGCTTCGAGGAGCGTGCGCCCCATGCGCCCGGCAGCGCCGGCGATCGCCACCCTCACTTGCCGTCCTTTCCAGCCGCCGCTCCATCCGCGGATGCGACGATATCCTTGTCGATCTGCACCAGCTTGCCGTCCTTGAAGTACACGGTGAGCCTGCGCTCCTCGACGCGGTTGCTGTTCTGTGGCTTGAGGTAGTAGATGTAGTCCCAGCGGTCGGTATGGAATATGTCGGTAACGAGCGGGGTGCCGAGGACGAAGCGCACCTGCTCCTTGCTCATCCCAAGCTTGAGGTCGGTGACCTTCTCCTGGGGAACGTAATTTCCCTGCTGGATCTCGATGCGATACGCGCCGACCGCGTGATACAGGCTGCCGCAGCCCGAAAGCGCGAGCAGCGCAGCGGCAGTCAGCGCGCGAGGGGAGAACGACACGAGGACGTGATTCTCAAGGAAACAGAAAGCCTATATGATAAACGATCGAATCACCGATCACCGGTGCGTTCCATGACCACCGCGCAAAGCCTGAAGGACATCGGCCTAAAGGCGACCCTCCCGCGACGCAAGATCCTCGAACTGTTCGAGACCAGCAAAGACGTGCGCCACCTGTCGGCGGAGGACGTCTACCGCAAGCTGATCGCCGAGGGGATCGATGTCGGCCTGGCTACCGTGTACCGGGTGCTCACCCAATTCGAGCAGGCAGGCCTGCTTTCGCGCCAGCATTTCGAGACAGGCAAGGCCGTATTCGAGCTGAACCAGGGTGGGCACCACGATCACCTCGTCTGTCTGCAATGCGGCCGGGTCGAGGAGTTCTTCGATGCCGAGATCGAGAAGCGCCAGACCGAGGTGACGCGCCGCCGCGGCTTCCAGTTGCGCGGCCATTCGCTGGCGCTGTACGCGGACTGCACGAAACCGAATTGCGAGTATCGGGCCGCGGCGCGCGACATGGAGCGTCCGCCGGGCGAGCAGCCCGGCTGAGCTAGCGCCCGAGTAGCTCGGTCGCGTGCTTGCGCGTGGTCGGAGTGATCTGTGCCCCGCCGAGCATGCGCGCCAGCTCCTCGATGCGCGCCGCACGGTCGAGGCGCGCGACGCATACCGCCAGCTTGCCGCGCGCGCCCTGCTTGGAGACTGACCACTGTGCATCGCCTTGCGCCGCAACCTGAGGCAGGTGCGTGACGCAAAGCACCTGGCGGCTGCGGCCCAGACGCTTGAGGGAGCGGCCGACGGTCTCCGCCACCGCGCCCCCTATGCCGGAATCGATTTCGTCGAACACCAGCGTGCCCACCGGCGACGCCTTGCTCGCCACCAGCTGGATGGCCAGGCTGATGCGCGACAGCTCGCCGCCGGAAGCCACCTTCGCGAGCGGACGAAGAGGCAGGCTCGGATGCGAGGCCACCTCGAAGCTCACCTCCTCCGCACCTGCGGCCGACGGCGCTTCGAGCGCTCTGAGCTGAACCGCGAAGCGCCCGCCGCCCATTGCGAGCTGCTGCATGCCCTCGGTGACCGCCTCGGACAGCGCCTGAGCCGCAGCCTTGCGGCGCGCTGAGAGCTTCCGCGCGGCCGCTACGTAACGCTCGCCGGCCGCCGCGACTTCGCGCCGCAGCGCCTCCGGGTCGACCGCCAGCTCGAGCTCCGTGAGCCGCGTCGCCAGCTCTGCGGACAGGCGCGCCAGCTCCGGCGGGCGCATGCGGTATTTGCGCGCCGCCGCGTGCAGCGTCTCGACACGCGCTTCGACGGCGCGCAGCGCCTCCGGGTCGAGCTCGACGCGCGAGGCGTAGTGGCGCAGCTCGCGCACCGCTTCGCCAGCCTGCGCTTCTGCGGCCTCGAGCAGCTCGGCGATCGGCGCGAGCTGCGCATCGTGCCCGGACAATGCCCGCAGTCGCGCGGCGACCGCCGCGAGCTGCGGCAGGCTGGCGCCTTCGGCCTCCGACAGTGCCTCGAGCGCCGACTGCGCGCCCGCGAGCAGGCTAGAGCCGTGCGCCAGCCGCGTGTGCTCGGCGGCGAGCGCCTCCCACTCGCCCTCGCGCGGGGCGAGCTTTTTCAGCTCGCCGACCTGTTCCTCCAGTGTGCTGCGTTCGGCAGCGCGCTGCGCGAATTGCTCTTCGGCCTGCGCAGCGAGCGTCTCGAGGCGCTTCCAGGCGCGAAACGCCTCCTGCGTCGCCCGCGCCAAGTCCTGCGCACCGGCGTGCGCGTCCAGCAAATCGCGCTGCGCCGGGACGCGCAGCAAGGACTGGTGTTCGTGCTGGCCGTGAATGTCGACCAGCCAGGCCCCTGCCTCGGCAAGCTGCGCCAGCGTCGCAGCCCGTCCGTTGATGAAGCAGCGGGAGCGCCCATTGCGGTCCAGCGTGCGTCGCAGCAGAAGCACGCCTGCATCGCCGGCGAGCTCATGCTCGTCGACCCAAACGGCGAGCGGAGCACCCGGCTCGAACTCGAATTCCGCAGCGAGCTCCGCGCGCTCCGCCCCAGCGCGCACCATCGCCGAGTCGGCGCGCCCTCCGACCAGCAGCTCGATCGCGTCGACGAGGATCGACTTGCCCGCCCCGGTCTCGCCGGTGAGCGCCGAGAAGCCCGCGCCCAGCTCCAGCTCGGCCCGCTCGACGATCACGAAGTCGCGTACGCTGAGCGCCCGCAGCATGACCGCGTTTACTCGCCCCCAGTCTCGGCGCGCTCGCCCGGCCGGCCGACCGCCTCGCTCCAGCGCAGCTTCTCGCGCAACATGACGAAGTAGCTGTAGCCCGGCGGATGCACGAAGCGCACCGCGTCGGCCGAGCGGCGCAGCAGCAGGCGATCGCCCTGCGCCATGTCGGCCAGGGCATAGCCGTCGAAATGCGCGCGCGCGTCGAGCGCGCGCACCAGCACGATCTCAATCACGCTGCGGTCGAGCACGCTTACCGGCCGCGCCGAAAGCGTATGCGGATTGAGCGGCACCAGCGCGAGCGCAGGCACCGCGGGGTGAAGGATCGGACCCTGCGCCGACAGCGCGTAGGCGGTAGAGCCGGTCGCCGTGGCGACGATCACGCCGTCCGCGCGCAGGGTGTAGACGTACTCGCCGTCGACATGAAGCTCGAACTCGATCAGCTTGCCCTGCGAGCCTTTGCCGACCACCGCTTCGTTTAGCGCCTGGGTGCGCAGCACCTGGCGGCCATCACGCCGAATCTCGGCATCCAGCAACGTACGCTCCTCGAGCGTATAGCGTCCGTCAAGGATCGCGCCGACCGCTTCGCGCATGTCCTTTAGCGCAATGTCGGTCATGAATCCTACGCGGCCAAGGTTGATGCCGGCGAGAGGCACGCCGTGGCGCACCAGGTTGCGCGCTGCGGACAGCATCGTGCCATCGCCGCCGACCACGATCGCCAGATCGGCTCCGCGGCCCAGGGACTCGAAGTCCGCCCCGCCCGCGTCACCGAGCGCCGCTGCCGTGTCCCGCTCCAGGAGGATCTCGCAGCCCCGCGCGGCGAGCAGCGCGCGCAGCTCGAGCAGGGACGCCGCGATCTCGCGGCTGCGCTGCTTGCCGAC
>DASPRX010000014.1:0-8782 GCA_035624235.1 Burkholderiales bacterium
CTCGTCGCCGTACACGGCGAAGGTGATGCCGACGCGGTGGAACAGCAGGTCGGCCTCGCGCCGCTTCTCGGCCACCCGCTCGGCCGGCGTGGCAGCGAGCCAGTCAGCGAGTGCGCGGTAATGCGGGCGCACCGCGCCGTCGGCGGTGTGCATCTCGTCGTAGTGTTTTCGCTGCAAGCGGTCCCCCCGTCAGGAGGAGCATAGCAATCCACATGCCACCGGGCATGCGGCCGCTCGTTTCAGGCCCTCAGGACGAGGGGTCCGGATCGTCCTCGGAGGGCGGCTGCTGCGACTGCGCTTCGGGCCGCCGCACCGCGCGACGGTACTCAGAGGGCGGAATCCCGACTTGGTGCAGGAAGAAGCGCGTGAAATTGCTCTGCGCCGAGAAGCCCAGTTCGGCCGAGACGTCGGCGATCTTGACCCGGCCGCTCGAGAGCTTGGCGATCGCTGCCTCGACGCACAGCATGTCCAGATAGGCGCGCGGCGAGCGTCCGGTGCAAAGCTGGAAGAGGTCGTAGAAACGCGAGCGCGACAAGCCCACCTGGTTGGCGAGCTCGTCCATGTTGAGTTCCTTGTTGGGGTGCGCGCGCAAGAGCGCGATGGCGCGCCGGATGCGCGAGTCCTCGAACCGCGAGCCGCGCCACAGCGCGGAGCCCGCGCGGCGCCTTGCGAGGTAGGTGTCGACGATCGAGAGCATCAGTTCCTGAAGCATGAATTCGAGCCGCTCAGCCGACAGGAACTGGTCGTTCAGCGCCTCGACCGCGAGCGTGTCCGCGAGCCGCCGGATGCGCGGCGTGATCGGCTCGCGTCGATGCGGGAACAGGTGCCCGTCGCCGGCCGCGAACACCGCCGGGAAGTTGCGCTGCAACCAGGCGCCCGAGGCATACAGCACCAGCATCCGGCTAGGAGCGACTCCCGGCGCGTGCACGTCGGCATGCGCCTCGTGCGGATTGGCGAACAGCACCTCCTCGCGCGTGAGCGCCAGGCGCTCGTCGCCGATCAGGTACTCGGTGTCACCCCCGTCGTGCTTGAGCAGGATGGCAGGATCGGGCAGGGCCTGCGGTGCCCCGGCGGCCTTGACCTCCAGCAGCATCAGGCGCCCGAAGGGCCCGTCGAATACGCGCAGCGGTGTGCTCATGGTGCGTCAAGCATACTTTCGCGCCGGGGTTCGCGCTAGGGGAATTTTTGGGCATTCAGTAGGCCAGCCAGCGAGGGCGTTTTGCCGATATAACACGGGTATTTACGCCCACCCAGTTGAGTCCGCCGAACAGGCGCGCGTGCTCGATCTTGACGCAGCGGTCCATGACCGTATCGAGCCCCGCGGTGCGCGCCTTCTCGGCGGCTGCCTCGTTCTTCACCCCAATCTGCTGCCACAGGACCTTCGCTCCGATCGCGATCGCCTCGTCCGCGATCGGCGGCACGTCCCGGCTGCGGCGGAACACGTCGACGATCTCGACCTTCTCGGGAACTGCACGCAGGCTCGCGTAGCAGGTCTCGCCCAGCACCTTCTTTCCGGCGTAGCGCGGGTTGACCGGGATGACCCGGTAGCCGTGTTCTTGCAGATACTTGGCGGCGAAGTAGCTTGGCCGGAACCAGTCCGCCGAAAGCCCGACGATCGCCACCACGCGGTTCTCGGCGAGGATGCGGCGCAGCGTCTGGATGTCGTCCATCGCGCGGACTATACCCGAGGCCGGCGCCTATAATCGTCCGCTTTGAGCGGAGGAGGGGAACGTGTACGTCGAAGAGCGCATGTACGTGCTGCAGCCGGGCAAGGCTCCCGAGTACTTCAAGCACTACGCAGCCGAGGGGATGGCCGTGCAGCTCAAGCATCTGCCGAACCTCGTCGGCTACTACGTCACCGAGATCGGGCCGCAGAACATGGTGGTGCACATGTGGGCCTACGACGATCTCAACCAGCGCGAAAGGTGCCGCGCGGCGATGCAGGCCGACCCGGCCTGGCAGGCC
This sequence comes from Burkholderiales bacterium, assembly GCA_035624235.1. GTDB lineage: Bacteria > Pseudomonadota > Gammaproteobacteria > Burkholderiales > SG8-39 > DAHVFK01. The sequence continues at coordinate 1,966 of DASPRX010000014.1, forward strand.
TACCTGCCCAAGGTGCGGCCTTTCGTCGTGTCCCAGGACACGCGCGTGCTCAAGTGCGCACCGTTCTTCGTCGAGCGTCTGAAGAAGATGCTCGCTGCCGCGCGCTAGCACGATGGCCGGCGTGCACCCGCAAGTGGCGATGCTGCTCGAGCGCGTGGCGCGCTCGCCGCTGCCGCCCTACGCCACGGTCCCGCCGTTCGTCGCGCGCCGCATTTACCGCGACACGCGCGCCGCGGTGTCCCCTCCCGCACCCGAGGTGGCCGAGGCGAAGCTGCTGCTCGCGCCGGGGCCCGGTGGCCCGATTCCGCTGCGCGCCTACCGCCCCCTGGCATCGCGTGCCGAGGAAGTGCTGCCTGTGCTCGTCTACTTTCACGGCGGCGGCTGGACGATCGGCGACCTCGACACGCACGACGTCGTGTGCCGTCAGCTCGCGAACGGCGCCCGCTGCGCGGTATTCTCGGTCGACTACCGCATGGGGCCCGAGAGTCCGTTTCCCGCCGCGGTGGACGATTGCCTGGCGGCGACGCAGTGGGTGGCTGCGGAAGGGGGCGCGCTGCGCGTCGATGCGGCGCGCATCGCGGTAGGCGGCGACAGCGCGGGCGGCAATCTCGCCACGGTCGTTGCGCTGCTGGTGCGCGACAAGGGGACGCTGCGGCTTTGCTTCCAGCTGCTTGTCTATCCGGCAACCGATCAGCGCATGAATTTTCCCTCGATCGAGCGCAATGGCGAAGGCTACCTGCTCACCACGGCGTCGATGCATTACTTTCGCGGCCAGTATCTTCCGCGCCGTGAGGACTGGAGCGACTGGCGTGCGTCCCCACTTCTTGCACCGAGTCTTGCCGGGCTGCCGCCGGCGCTGCTGATCACCGCGGGGTTCGACCCGTTGGTCGACGAGGGCAAAGCATACGCGGAGCGGCTCGCGCGCGAGGGCGTGCAGGTCGCGCAGCGCGATTTTCCGGACATGGTGCACGGCTTCCTGCTGATGGGCGGCGCGCTCGACACGGCGAACGTCGCGGTCAAGGAATGCTGCAGCGCCCTGCGCGCTGCGTTTGACGGAGCGAAGCGATGAAATCGGACCTCACTGTTCGCCACGGCGGCAGAATTCTGACCGACGCGCTCGTCGGCCATGGCGCGAGGATGGCGTTCGGCGTGCCCGGCGAGAGTTACCTACCGGTGCTCGACGGCCTGTACGACGTGCGCCACCTGCTGAAGTTCGTCGTCTGCCGCCAGGAGGGCGGTGCGTCGTACATGGCTGAAGCCTGCGGCAAGCTCACCGGCGAGCCGGGGATCCTCTTCGTGACGCGCGGACCCGGCGCCACCAACGGCGCCATAGGCGTGCACACTGCATTCCAGGATTCCACGCCGATGCTGGTGTTCATCGGGCAGGTCGGAAGCGACTTCGCGGATCGCGAAGCCTTCCAGGAGATGGATTACCGGCGCATGTACGGTCAGATGGCGAAGTGGGTGGCGCAGATCGAGCGCGTCGAGCGCATTCCCGAGTACCTGAGCCATGCCTTCCACACGGCCACTTCGGGGAGGCCCGGCCCGGTGGTGCTGGCGCTTCCCGAAGACATGCTGTTCGCAGAGGCGGCCGTGGCGGACATGCCGCGCTACAAGACGGTGCGTCCGGCGCCCGCGCCGCGCGACATGGACGAGCTCGCGCGCCTGCTCGCCGGCGCCGAGCGCCCGTTCGTGCTGGTCGGCGGCGGCGGGTGGTCGAAGGCGGCGAGCGACGCGCTGCGTGCCTGGCTCGAGCGCAGCGACTTGCCCGCGGGAACGTCGTTTCGCTGCCAGGACCTCATCGACAACCGCAGCCCGTGCTTTGTGGGCGACGTGGGCATCGGTATCAATCCGAAGCTCGCACAGCGCGTGCGCGAGGCCGATGTGCTGCTGGTCGTCGGGGCGCGCCTGGGCGAGATGACGACGAGCGGCTATACGCTCGTCGAGGTGCCGGTGCCCAAGCAGACGCTGGTGCACGTGCACGCCGACGCCGGAGAGCTCGGGCGCGTGTACCGGGCCGCGCTACCGATCAACTCAGGTCACGCGCAATTCGTCGAGGCCCTCGCGGGCGTGAAGCTGGACGGCGCGCGCTGGCGCGAGTGGACGCAGGGCGCGCGCGCGGACTACGAGGCCTGGAGCCGGCCTCAGCCGATCCCGGGCAGGCTGCAGTACGCGGAAGTGGTGAAGTGGTTGGACGCCGCGCTGCCGGAGGATGCGATAGTCTCGGGCGGTGCGGGCAACTTCTCCGGCTGGGTGCACCGTTACTTCCGCTACAAGGGCTTTCGCACCCAGCTCGGGCCGACCAACGGCTCGATGGGCTACGGGCTACCCGCGGCCGTGGCGGCCAAGCTCGCGGCGCCGGAGCGCACGGTCGTCGCAGTGTGCGGCGACGGCGACTTCCTCATGAACGGCCAGGAGCTGGCGACCGCGGCGCAGTACGGCGCCGCGGTGATCGCGCTGGTCGTCAACAACGGCATGTACGGCACCATCCGGATGCATCAGGAGCGCGAGTATCCCGGCCGGGTGAGCGGCAGCGAGTTGAAGAACCCCGATTTCGCCGCCTATGCGCGCGCCTTCGGCGGGCACGGCGAGACGGTGGAGGAAACGGCGCAATTTGCGCCCGCCTTCGAGCGCGCACGCACCTCGGGCAAGCCGGCAGTGATCGAGCTGCGCATCGACCCGGACGCCATCACCACCGGCACGACGTTGACGAAGGTCCGCGCCCAGGCGCTCGAGCGGCGCAAGCAGGCGGGCTAGGTCGTGGCGATGTACTGCGGATCGTCCTGCTGCTCGCGCTCGAACTTCAGGAACTCGTAGTAGCCGCAGCGGGTGCTGTCCGGATAGTCGCGGCATACGCCCGGGCGCGACTCATACACGCTGCAGCGCCGCGTCTTGCGGTCGAGGAACATGCATACGGTGTCGAACACGTCGTCCTTGCGATGGCGCAGCACCATCGCCTTCTCCCCTGAATCGTACTTCGTGAAGCGCGCTTCGGCCGCCTCATCTGTGAGGCCGAAGTGGCGCGCGAGCCGCGTCACGTCGCGCTTGGTGATCTCGATCAGCGCATAGCTGCAGCAGTAGGCGGGGCACTTGCTGCACGAATACAGGGGGCGTGCGCCGCCGTTCGTGCGCAGCTCGCTGCGCACGGGGATCGGGAAGTGCTTGCCGTTCTTCATCATTGGCGGGCATCGAAAAGGAAGGCGCGCATTTTACGCGACTTCCGTGAGCGTTATCACGCTTAACCCCTTTTGCGCCGTGGTTCGTTTCAAGCATGCAGGACCGAAACGAAAGGAGACGGGCCATGAATATGTTGAAGATGCTCGGCGCGGCGCTCGCGATCGCAGTGTCGACGTCGGCCTGCGCCGCGGGCGGAATGATCGACGTAGGCGTATACGACCGCGCGCTGGGCGCGCGCCTGGCGGTGCACTGGCACCAGGGACGTGCGTATTTGGCGGGCACGCCGGGCCATGAATATCAGCTGCTGCTGCACAACCGGAGCGCCGAGCCTTTGCTCGCGGTGGTCTCCGTGGACGGGGTGAACGTCGTTACCGGAGAGACCGCCAACCCGAGCCAAGGCGGCTACGTGGTCCCCGCCGGGCGCTCGGTTGAGATCCTCGGCTGGCGCAAGAGCCTGTCGCACACCGCAGCGTTCTACTTCACGGACCTGGGCGACTCGTACGCGGCGCGCACCGGCAGGCCGGACAACGTCGGCGTGATCGGCGTGGCGCTGTTCAGGCAGAAGGTGCGCCCACCCGCGCAGCTCGGCCGTGCTGAGGCGCCGGCTGCCGAGCGACGCGCCGACGCGGCGCCCGGTTCGCTCGGCACCGGGCACGGGCGCCACGAGGAATCGCAGGCGTATTACGTTCCTTTCGAGCGGGCGAGCAGCGTGCCGGCCGAGACCGTGACGCTGTACTACGACAGCCGCGTGAATCTGGTCGCGCGCGGCGTGCTGGAAGAGCCACGCCCGTTCCCGGGGTTCGTCCCCGACCCGCCGGGGGTTACACTACCCTGGCATGGAGGCCACGGATGAACAGCTGATGCTCGCCTACGCGGCGGGCGACGCGGCGGCCTTCGAAACCCTGTACGCGCGGCACAAGGGCGGCCTATATCGCTTCGTGCTGCGCGGGATGAAGGAGCGCGGCATCGCGGAGGAGCTGTTCCAGGAGATATGGATGCGCGTGATCGAGGCGCGCGCGCGCTACGCGCCGCAGGCGCGCTTTACGACCTGGCTGTACACCATCGCGCACCACCGCATGATCGACCATTGGCGCAAGCGCGGCCTGGCGGTGGCGCCGCTCGACCCGGGCGATCCCGATGATCCGGCGCCGCCGGAACCAGCGGCCGACCGGGCGCGCGAGCCGCAGCGCCAGGCGGAGACGAACGAGCAGCTCGCGCGCCTGGCGCGCGCTCTCGCGGCGCTGCCCGTGGCGCAGCGCGAGGTATTCCTGATGCGCGAAGAGGGTGGGCTGTCGATCGCCGAGATCGCGGCGGCCACTGGCGCCAACGAGGAAGCGGTCAAGAGCAGGTTGCGCTACGCGCTGGCGAAACTGCGTGGAGCCCTCGATGGCTGAACACGAAGACCGCGAGCTCAGCGAGCGCTACCGCGAGCTCGGTCGCGAGCAGCCGCCGCGGGAGCTCGACGCGAAGATCCTCGCCGCTGCGCGCGCCCGCCCCGGATTGCGCCGCTGGGCGCTGCCGCTGTCCATTGCCGCGGTGATCGTTCTCTCTGCCACCGTCACGCTGGAGATGCAGCGCGAGCGCGCGCAGCCGGAGAATCGGATCGAGACTCCGCAGCAACAGAAGATCGAAGCGCAGACCGCGCCCGCCCCGGTTCCCACGGCGCCGCCCGCGCCTGCTGCAAAACGCGCGGTCGATGTGTCGACGAGCGCGCCGGCGGCCGGGCGGCCGTCACGCGAGTCCGCCGATCGCGAGCGCTTCGAGCGCGCCGCGCCCGCGGCCGCCGAGGAACGTGCCAAGCAATTGGGCGCCGCGGAGTCGCCCGAGCGGTGGCTCGAGCGCATCGCCGAGCTGCGCCGTGCGGGGCGCGACGACGAGGCCGACCGGCTGCTGGCGGAGTTCCGGCGCCAGTTCCCCGATTACCGCATCCCTGAGGCGATGCGCGGGCGCGTCGAGCGCCGCTAGGCCGGTGGCTTCTCGCCCGCGACCTGCAGGAACACCGCGCAGGCGTCGAGGCCGCCCAGCGCGCCGCGGCGCGCCGCCTGGAACTGGCTGCGCACCAGTGCCGCGAGCGGCGTCGGCCGGTCGAGCTCCTGCGCCATGCCGAGGAAGTAGCGCAGGTCCTTTTCCATCAATTGCAGCTGGAATTGCGGCTTGAAGTCGCGCTGGAACATCATCGGCAGCTTGGCTTTCAGAAGGCGCGAGCCCGCGGCGCCCTCCCCAAGAATCTCGAGCACGGCCTCGCGGCCGACGCCCGCCGCTTCGGCGACCTGCGCGGCTTCGGCCAGCGCGGCGGTCATGGCGCCGGACAGCATGTTGTTGATCAGCTTCACGGTGGCGCCCGCGCCGGAGTCGCCCGCGTGCCGTGCCATGCGCCCCATGGCCGCAAACAGCGGCTGTGCCTTTTCGAAGGCGTCGTGCGACCCGCCCACCATGAATACCAGCTCGCGCCCCTGGGCCTGCTTGATGCTGCCCGAGACCGGCGCGTCCAGGTACACGCAGCCGCGGCCGGAGGCCTCGCGTGCCACCTCGCGCGCGATGCCGGGCGTATTGGTGCTGGAGTCGACGATGATGCATCCCCTGGGCGCCGCGCCGAGCGCGCCATTCGCACCCAGCATCACTTCGCGCGTGGCGTTGTCGTCAGAGACGATCGACACGGCGAATTGCGCGCCCCGGATTGCCGCGGCGGGCGATTCGGCCACTTCCGCGCCCTTTTCCGCCAGCGCGCGGGTCTTGGCGCGGTCGCGGTTGTAGAGGCGCAGCTTGAACCCCGCCTGCTGCAGGTTCGCCGCCATGCGCGATCCCATCGCGCCCAAGCCGATGAACGCCACCGTCGTCATGTCGTTGCCTCCGTCGATATCGATGTCAATGGCCGAGGATCTTGGACAGGAACAGCTGCGCGCGCTCCGAGCGCGGTGTCCCGAAAAATTCGTTCTTGCTCGTATCCTCGACGATCTTGCCCGCGTCCATGAAGATAACGCGGTCGGCGACGCGGCGCGCGAAACCCATCTCGTGCGTGACCACCATCATCGTCATGCCTTCCTGCGCGAGCTGCACCATGACGTCGAGCACCTCGTTGATCATCTCCGGGTCGAGCGCCGAGGTCGGCTCGTCGAACAGCATGGCGATCGGATCCATGCACAGCGCGCGTGCGATCGCGACGCGCTGTTGCTGGCCGCCGGAGAGGTTGCCGGGGAATTTCGCGGCGTGCGCCTTGAGGCCGACGCGATCGAGCAGCGCCATTCCCTTGGCGAGCGCTTCCTCGCGCCTGCGGCCGAGCACCTTAATCTGCGCCAGCGTCAGGTTCTCGGTAACCGTCATGTGCGGGAACAGCTCGAAATTCTGGAACACCATGCCGATGCGCGCACGCAGCTTGGGCAGGTCGGTCTTCGGATCGCCCACCGAGACGCCGTCGACCGTAATGTCGCCCGCCTGGAACGGCTCGAGACCGTTCACGCACTTGATGAGCGTCGACTTGCCGCTGCCCGAGGGGCCGCACACCACGACCACCTCGCCCTTCGCGACCTCGGTCGAGCAGTCGGTGAGCACCTGAAAACTGCCGTACCATTTGCTGACGCCGCTGATCTTGATCATGAAGTGGCTTTCCGGAGGGGTCAACGGACGATGGCGATGCGCGCCT
>DASPRX010000003.1:0-5128 GCA_035624235.1 Burkholderiales bacterium
CTCGGGAAAGCCGCTGCGCCCGCCGCGCACCTCGAGGTCGGCCTGGCCGGCGACGCCGCGCACCGCGGCGGCCAGCTCGTTCACCGCCGCGCGATTGACGAGCTGCACGCCGAAGCCGAGCGCCACGCCGAGCGCGATGCCGGCGACCGAGAGCAGCGCGCGCCCGCGCTGGTAGGCGAGGCGTGCGTTCAACGTGGCGAGCAGGCGCAGCATGAGCGGGCGAGCCGCTCGAGATCTGGAAGTAGATTAGCGCGGCTTGTCGCCGGCGAGCGTGATGCGGTGCATCAGGCGCCGGTAGCCGTGGTAGTCGTTCACCGGGTTGTGCTGCGTGCAGCGGTTGTCCCACAGCGCGAGCGACCCCACGCGCCAGGAGAAGCGGCAGGTGAACTCCGGCCGCGTCTGGTGCCGGTACAGGTATTCGAGCAGCGGCGCGGACTCCTCCTCGGTCATCCCGCCGAAGCGCGCGGTGTGCGCGACGTTGACGTACAGCGCCTTCCTGCCGGTCTCGGGGTGCGTGCGCACCACCGGATGCTCGGCGGCGTATTCCTTCTTCGCGCCGCTGCGGCCGTCTGACTTCAGCCGGTCTTCGCGCGTGCGCGTTACGTCGGCGCGCGCCGAGGAGTTGATCGCGGTGAGCGGATCGAGCATATTGCGCATGCCCTCCGACAGCGCCTCGTAGGCAAGGTACATGTTGGCGAACAGCGTGTCCCCGCCGTAGGGCGGCAGCTCGCGCGCGAGCAGCATCGAGGCCATCGGCGGCTCCTCGAGGTAGGCGGTGTCGCTGTGCCAGATGCCGCCGAAGTTTACGGTCTCGTGCTCGAGCTTCTTCACCTCGATGATCTCGGGATAGCCCTCGATGCCCTTGACGAACGGGTACTCGACCGGCTGGCCGATGCGTCGCGCGAAGGCCATGTATTGCGCCGGCATGAGCGGCTGGTCGCGGAAGAACAGCACCAGGTGCTCGAGCCACGCGGCGCGCAGCGCCGCCGCCTGCTGGTCTGACAGCGGCCGCGCCAGGTCGAGGCCGCTCACCTCGGCGCCCAGCGCGCCGGCGATGCGCTTCACTTGGATGGCAGCGGCCATGAATCAATTTATCATACGCGCCGCCAAATCATTGTGGAGAGCCTGCCATGGGGGCAGACAAGGAGACGCTCGGATTCCAGGCGGAGGTGAAGCAGCTGCTGCGCCTGATGATCCATTCGCTGTACAGCAACAAGGAGATCTTCCTGCGCGAGCTGGTGAGCAACGCCTCGGACGCCTGCGACCGGCTGCGCTTCGAGGCGATCGCCAAGCCCGAGGTGCTCGAGGGCCGCGCCGAGCCCGCGATCCGCGTCGCCTTCGACAAGGACGCCCGCACCCTCACCGTGTCCGACGACGGCATCGGCATGTCGCGCGACGAGGCGGTCGCGCACCTGGGCACGATCGCGCGCTCCGGCACGCGCGAGTTCCTCGCCAGCCTGACCGGCGACCAGCAGAAGGACGCGCAGCTGATCGGCCAGTTCGGCGTCGGCTTCTACTCCGCGTTCATCGTCGCCGACCGGGTGACCGTCCTCACGCGGCGCGCCGGGCTGCCGGCCTCGCAGACGGTGCGCTGGGAAAGCGACGGCGCGGGTGAGTTCAGCGTCGAGCCGGCCGAGCGCGCGGCACCTGGCACCGACGTCACGCTGCACCTGCGCGCTGGCGAGGACGAGCTGCTCTCGGACTGGAAGCTGCGCTCGATCGTCACGCGCTACTCGGACCACATCTCGCTGCCGATCCGCATGAAAAAGGAAGACGGCGAGTGGGAAACGGTGAACCAGGCGAGCGCGCTGTGGGCGCGGCCGAAGAACGAGATCGGCGAGGAGCAGTACAAGGCTTTCTACAAGCACGTCTCGCACGACTTCGGCGAGCCGCTCGCCTGGACGCACAACCGGGTGGAAGGGCGCACCGAGTACACGCAGCTGCTGTTCATCCCCGAGCGCGCGCCGTTCGACCTGTGGGACCGCCAGCAGCGCCGCGGCGTGCGCCTGTACGTGCGGCGCGTGTTCATCATGGACGACGCCGAGCAGCTGCTGCCCGCCTACCTGCGCTTCGTGCGCGGCGTGATCGACTCGGCCGACCTGCCGCTGAACGTCTCGCGCGAGATCCTGCAGGAATCGCGCGACGTCAGGTCGATCCGCGAGGGCTCGACCAAGCGCGTGCTCGCGTTGCTCGAGGACCTGGCTGGGAACCAGAAGGAAAAATACGCGAAATTCTGGAGCGAGTTCGGCCAGGTGCTCAAGGAAGGCGTGGGCGAGGACCATGCCAACCGCGAGGCGCTCGCGCGGCTGCTGCGCTTTGCGAGCACCGCGTCCGACTCCTCGGAGCAGACGGTCTCACTCGCCGACTACGTCGCGCGCATGAAGCCCGGTCAGGAGAAGATCTACTACGTCACCGCCGACAGCTTCGACGCGGCGCGCGCGAGCCCGCACCTGGAGATCTTCAGGAAGAAGGGCATCGAGGTGCTGCTGCTCTCCGACCGGGTCGACGAATGGCTGCTCGGTTTCCTCACCGAGTACCAGGGAAAGCCGCTCGCGTCTGTGGCGCGCGGCGGCCTGGACCTCGGCGCGCTCGCCGACGCGGAGGAGAAAGCCGCGCAGGAAAAATCCGCCGCGGCGCACAAGGCGCTCGTGGAAAGGCTCAAGGCGGCGCTCGGCGAGCGCGTCAAGGACGTGCGCGTCACGCTGCGCCTCATCGACTCGCCCTCCTGCCTGGTCGCCGACGAGCACGACCCGAGCGGCCACCTGCAGCGCCTGTTCAAGGCGGCCGGTCAGAAGGCGCCGGCGGGCCAGCCGATCCTCGAACTCAATCCCGAGCATGCGCTGTTCGCGCGCGTGACGCACGACGAGGCGCGGCTCGGCGATTGGGCGCGGCTGCTCTACGAGCAGGCGCTGCTCGCCGAGGGCGGGCAGCTCGACGATCCGGCCGCCTTCGTCAAGCGCGTCAACCGGCTGCTGCTCGAGCCTTGAGGCCGGCGCAAGGTTGGCTTAAGACAGCTTGCGCACAATAGGGCGGGACGGCTCATCGATCGAGGGGACGACTTGGATACGCATGGCGGATACCGATTGACCTTCGCGGCGCTGCTCGGCCTGGTGCTGAGCGCGATCACGACGGGCGTGTTCCTGGAAAAGCACGTGCTCGCCGCGACCGCCAAGCCCGATTTGGCGGTCATTGCGCAGGCCTGGAACCTGATCGAGGCCAATTACGTCGACCGCGCCGCGATCCGGCCGGAGCGCATGGCGCACGCCGCGATCGGCGGCATAGTCGACTCGCTCGGCGATACCGGCCACAGCGTGTTCCTCACGCCGCAGATGGCGCGCGAAGACAGCGAGGAGATGCGCGGCCGCTTCCCGGGCATCGGCGCGGAGGTGCAGATGCGCGACAAGCAGGTAGTCGTCGTGGCGCCGCTGGACGGCTCGCCCGCGCAGAAGGCAGGCCTGCGCGCCGGCGACATCGTCTTCAAGGTGGACGGCAAGGACGTCGTCGGCGAAACGCTGGTGCAGGTGGTGCGCAGCATCCGCGGTCCCGCGGGAACGACGGTCGTGCTCTCGGTGCGCGACCCGCAAAGCGACCGCGCGCGGCAGCTAACGATGGTGCGCGCCGTGATCCACGTGCACAACGTGAGTTGGGGCTTCCTGCCCGGCACGCGCGTCGCGGACCTGCGCATCGCCGCCTTCAGCAAGGGCACCGCCGCGGGGCTGCGCGAGGCGCTCGCCGAGGCGCGGGCCGCGGGCGCGCGCGCGCTGGTGCTCGACCTGCGCGACGATCCGGGCGGCCTGCTCGAGCAGGCGGTCGCCGCGGCGGGCGAATTCCTGCCCGGCGGCAACGCGCTGCTGGAGAAGGACGCGCAGGGCGAGGTGCAGCCGGTCGCCGTTCGCCCGGCGAAGGACAGGACCGCCCTTCCGCTCGCGGTGCTGGTAAACGGCGGCACGGCGAGCGCCGCGGAGATCCTGACCGGCGCGCTGCAGGACGCAGGTCGCGCGGTCGTCGTCGGCGACAGGACCTTCGGCACCGGCACGGTGCTGAACGAGTTCCACCTGGCGGACGGCTCGGCGCTCATGCTCGCGGTGCTCGAATGGCTCACGCCGAAGGGGCACACGATCTGGCACAAGGGCATCGCACCGAACGTGCCGGTCGCGCTCGGCGCGGGGGTCGCCCCCGTGTTTCCCGAGTCGCTCACGCATCTGAGCGCGGCAGAGCTGCGCGCGAGCAGGGACGCCCAGCTGCTCGAGGCGCTGTCGCTGCTCCTCAGCTCCGCTTAAGGATTCCCGGATAGCCTGCGCGTCCCCGTGATATCCGCCTCCGCCGCCGTGCGCGCGCTGCTGGCCGCGCTCCTCGTGTCCGCCCAGCCGCTCGCCGCGCGCGCCGCCGGCGACGGCGACGTGCTGCGCGCCACGCTCGCCAATGGGCTGCGCGTGGTGATCGTGCGCAACACGCTCGCGCCGGTGGTCACCACCGAGCTCAACTACCTGGTCGGCTCGAACGAGGCGCCGGCCGGCTTCCCGGGCATGGCGCATGCGCAGGAGCACATGATGTTCCGCGGCAGCCCGGGACTGTCGAAGGCGCAGCTCGCCGCCATCGGCGCCGGCATCGGCGGCGACTTCGACGCCGACACGCGTCAGACGGTGACGCAGTACTTCTTCACCGTGCCCGCGCCCGACCTCGAGGTCGCGCTGCGCGTAGAAGCGCTGCGCATGCGCGGCGTGCTCGATTCCCAGGCCGACTGGGAGAGCGAGCGGCCCGCGATCGAGCAGGAGGTCGCGCAGGACCTGTCGAACCCGCAGTACGTACTGCACCAGAAGCTGCTCGCCGCCGCCTTCTCCGGCACGCCCTACGCGCACGACGCGCTCGGCACCCGCGACTCCTTCGAGCGCACGACGGGCGCGATGCTCAGGCGCTTTCACGAGCGCTGGTACGCGCCGAACAACGCCGTGCTGGTGATCGTCGGCGACGTCGAGCCGCGCGCCGCGCTGGCGAGCGTCGAGCGGCTGTTCGGCGGCATCCCGCGCAAGGGGCTGCCGCCGCGCCCGCGCATCGAATTGGGTCCGCTCGCGGCGCAGACGCTGCGCGGCCCCACCGACCTGCCCTACGGCATGGCGATGCTCGCGTT
>DASPRX010000029.1:0-8822 GCA_035624235.1 Burkholderiales bacterium
TGCGATTTCTCGAGTGCTATGAGGGCTACTCCTTCCGCCAGCGGCAGCCTGCGGTCGCCGCGTACACCGTGCGGATCCCCGATCCGCCAAAAATTCAGGCTGTGCCCAGCGCGCCCGCCTCGTTGCGGAGGCGTTCGATGAAGACCGACAGGGACATCGCCCCGAGGTCCTCACCGCCGCGCGTGCGCACAGCCACGTTTGCAGCCTGCTTTTCCTTGTCGCCCACGATCAGTTGGTAGGGCAACTTTTGCAGGCTATGTTCTCGAATTTTATAGGAAATTTTTTCGTTCCGCAAATCAGCGGCCGCGCGCCAGCCCGCCTTGCGCAATGCGTCAGCGACCGCTGCGGCGTAATCGGCCTGATGCTCGGAAACGTTTAGCACCACCACCTGCTCGGGAGACAGCCAGAGCGGAAACGCACCGCCGTAGTGCTCGATCAGGATGCCCATGAAGCGCTCCATCGACCCGATCGTGGCCCGGTGCAGCATCACCGGCGTCCTGCGGCTATTGTCCGCGGCGACGTACTCCGCGCCGAGCCGCCCTGGAAGGTTGAAATCGACCTGCATCGTGCCGCACTGCCACAGGCGCCCGATCGCGTCCTTGAGCGAGTATTCGATCTTGGGGCCGTAGAACGCGCCTTCCCCAGGCGAGATCTCGTGCGGGCAGCCGGACTCCTTGAGCGAGGCGACGAGCGCCGCCTCGGCCCGGTCCCACTGCTCATCGGTCCCCATGCGCTTGGCCGGTCGCGTCGCGACCTTGTAGACGATCTCGGTAAAGCCGAATTCCGCGTAGACCTTTTGCAGCAGCGCCGTGTAGGCGACGCACTCGGGCAGGATCTGCTCTTCGGTGCAGAAGATATGGCCGTCGTCCTGGGTGAAGCCGCGGATGCGCATCAGGCCATGCAGCGCGCCGCTCGGCTCGTTGCGGTGGCAGGAGCCGAACTCGCCGTAGCGCAGCGGCAGGTCGCGGTAGCTGCGCACGCCCCTCTTGTAGATGAGCACGTGACCCGGGCAGTTCATCGGCTTGAGCGCGTAGTCGCGCTTCTCCGACTCGGTAACGAACATGTGCTCGCGGTAGTTCTCCCAGTGCCCGGTGGTCTCCCACAGGCTGCGCGGAAGCACCGCGGGCCCGCGCACTTCGAGATAGCCGTTGTCGCGGTACACGCGCCGCATGTACTGCTCGACCAGCTGCCACAGCATCCAGCCCTTCGGATGCCAGAACACCATGCCGGGCGCATCCTCCTCCATGTGAAAGAGGTCGAGCTGGGTGCCGAGCCGCCGGTGGTCGCGCCTTTCAGCTTCCTCGAGCATCTTGAGGTAAGCATCCTGGTCTTCCTTCTTCGCCCAGGCGGTGCCGTATACCCGCTGCAGCATCTCGTTCTTCGAGTCGCCGCGCCAGTACGCGCCCGCGAGCCGCATCAGCTTGAACACCTTCAGCTTGCCGGTCGAGGGCACGTGCGGCCCGCGGCACAGGTCGACGAATTCGCCTTGCTGGTAGAGCGAGATCTCCTCGCTCGCGGGGATCGACGCGATGATCTCGGCCTTGTACGCCTCGCCCATGTCGCGAAACAGCTTGACCGCCGCATCGCGCGCCATCACTTTGCGCGTCACCGGCAGGTCGCGCCTGGCGATCTCGCTCATGCGCTTCTCGATCGCCGACAGGTCTTCCGGAGTGAACGGACGCTTGTAGGAGAAATCGTAGTAGAAGCCGTTCTCGATCACCGGACCGATGGTCACCTGGGCGTCGGGAAACAGTTCCTTGACCGCGTGCGCGAGCAGGTGCGCCGTCGAGTGGCGCAGGATCTCCAGGCCCTCGCGATCGCGTTCCGTGACGATCGCCAGGTCGGCGTCGGCCTCGATGCGGTGGCTGGTGTCGACGAGCCTGCCGTTCACCTTGCCCGCCAGCGCCGCGCGCGCCAGCCCCGGGCCGATCGCCTGGGCGACCTCGGCCACTGTCACGGGGTGCGGAAAGCTCTTCTGCGAGCCGTCCGGCAAACGAATGGTCGGCACTTAAGCGGGTAACCTGGTAGGCGCGATTGGACTCGAACCAACGACCCCTACCATGTCAAGGTAGTGCTCTAACCAGCTGAGCTACGCGCCTAAAGGGCAGGAATTCTATCGTATCCTGTACCGCGGGCTCAATGCAGTCATGAACCGGTAGCAATCGCCGAACAAGCTAGCCGTCGCCGTGCAGAAAGTAAACGGAGAGACGCGAACATGGACCTGATCCTGTGGCGCCACGCGGAGGCGGAGGAAGGTGGCCCCGATATGGAGCGGCGCCTTACCGCGCGCGGTCACAAGCATGCGGCGCGCGTCGCCAAGTGGCTGCTGCAGCGCCTGCCGTCGAAGTGCACTGTCATCGCCAGCCCAGCGCGCCGCGCGCGCCAGACTGCGGACGCGCTCGGGATGCCCTACAGGACCTCCGAGCGGCTCGCGCCCGGCGCGTCGGTGGCGGAAGTGCTCGACGCGGCAGGCTGGCCCACGCACAAGAGCGCCGTCCTGCTGATCGGCCATCAGCCGACGCTCGGGCAGGTGGCGGCCTACCTGCTAAGCGGCGCGCGCGACGATTGGACCCTCAAGAAGGGCGGCCTCTGGTGGCTGAGCAACCGCGTGCGCGACGACGAGGCCCAGGTCGTCGTCCGGGCGGTGGTCGCCCCGGACCTGCTCTAGTTATGGACGGCTCAGCACGGCGACCTTCTTGTCCGACAGTGCGTTCACCGTGAGCTTCATGCCGACCGCCTTCCAGTAGTCGGCCTCGGACTCGAGCGCCGCAGCAGTGAGCGGATTCTCCTCCAGCCAGACCTGGGGCAGCGCGATCGCGAACCCGCCTTCGTCGGCGGCCACCTGCAGGAGCGGCAGCTTGAGATCGGCGCGCCGGCGCAGAATGAGCGAGGCCACGCGCAGCGCAAATACTAGCGCCCAGTCGCCCGCCTCGGGTGCCGGATCCTCGACCTTCTCCAGCTTGCCCCGGTGCGCGAGCACGATGCGCGCCAGGCGCTGCTGCTCCATGCGCGAGAACCCCGGCATGTCGGCATTGGAGATCACATAGGCAGAGTGCTTGTGATACTGGGCGTGGGCGATCGACAGGCCGATCTCGCCCAGGCGCGCCGCCCAGTCGAGCGCCATGCGATCCGGATCGTCCTCCCGGTCGCGGTCGGCTCCGACATTCAGCGCGTCGTAGATTGCGAGCGCGAGGTTGCGCACGCGCTCGGCCTGCGCGGCGTCCACGTGGTAGCGGCGCATGAACTGCCCTACCGTCGCCTCGCGCATGTCGCCGCGATGCTGCACCCTGCCGAGCAGGTCGTAGAGCACGCCGTGGCGCAGGGCGCCGTCGGACACGCGCAACGCGTCGATGCCGAGCTCGTCCAGCGCCGCCCCGAGGATCGCCACGCCACCCGGCAGCACCGGCGCGCGGTTGGCGCGCAGGCCGGCGATGCGCTCGGGGTCGGCCCGCTCGTGCTTGATGAGCAGGCTCCTCAGGCGATCCATCCCCTCGCGTGTGATCCCTTCCTCGGCGAAGCCGTTCTCGCGCAGGATGTTCTCCACTGAGCGCGCGGTGCCCGAGGAGCCGACCGCCTCCTCCCAGCCCGCGTTGCGGTACGCGCGCACGATGCCCGAGAGCTCCTGGCGCGCCGCCAGCTCCGCGCGCTTCATGCGCCCCTTGTCGATCCTGCCTTCGGCGAAGTAATTCAGGCTGTAGCTCACGCAGCCCATGTAGAGCGACTCGGTGAGCTGCGGCTCGAATCCTTCGCCGATGATGAGCTCAGTGGAGCCGCCGCCGACGTCGATCACCAGGCGGCGGTGCGCCGCAGCCGGCAGCGCGTGCGCGACCCCGAGGTAGATAAGCCGCGCCTCCTCGCGTCCCGCGATCACCTCGATCGGGAAGCCGAGCACCTGGCGCGCCTCGCGCAAGAACTGGGGCGCGTTTTTCGCCACGCGCAGCGCGTTGGTGCCGACCGCGCGCACCGCCTGGCGCGGCAGGCCGCGCAGGCGCTCGCCGAACTTGCGCAGCGCCTCGAGCGCGCGCGCCTGGGTGGCGCGGTCGAGGCGCTTCTCCGCGGTCAGGCCGGCCCCCAGGCGCACGACCTCGCGCAGCGAGTCGAGCGCGTAGATCTGCCCGTCGACCACGCGTCCGATCTGCAGGTGAAAGCTGTTCGAACCGAGGTCGACTGCCGCTAGGGTGTCGTGGCGCGCCATCGCGGCAGGCAGCTTAGCGCCGCAACGCGCGCCCCGCAATCGTCAGAGGGCCGGATCGCTCTCGCGCTCCGCCCGGCCGAAGCGGGTGTGGCGCACGTCCTTGCCCGCGACTGCATAGACCACGTACTCGGCGATGTTCGTCGCATGATCGCCGACGCGCTCGAGCCCCTTGGCGACGAGGGTCATGTCCAGGCAATCCGAGATAGTGCGCGGATCCTCGATCATGTAGCTGATCAGCTCGCGCAGGATCGCTCGGAAGGCGTCGTTCACTTCCTCGTCCTGGCGAACGACTTGCACGGTGTGCTCGAGCTCGAGCCTTTCGAGCGAGGAAAGCGATGCGCGCAGCAATCCGAGCGCGAGTCGGCCCATCCGCGCAATCTCGCCGCCGCGCAGAAGAGGCAGGCGTTCTCCCGAGGAGAGCTTGCGCGCGCGCAAGGCGATCTTCTTGGCCTCGTCGCCGATGCGCTCCAGATCAGTCGTGGATTTGATGAGCGCGGTGAGCAGGCGCAGGTCCCCGGCCGCAGGCTGCCTGCGGGCGATAATCCGGCCCACCAGGTCGTCGATCGCGCGCTCCAGCGAGTTGATCACCGCCTCGTGCCGCAGGACCTGATCGGCGAGTGCGCGCGATCCGGTTTCCAGGCACTGCAACGCGTCCGCAACCTGCCGCTCGGCGTGCGCGCCCATCTGCAGCAGCAGACCACGGGCGAGCCGGAGCTCCTGGTCGAACTCGCGCACGGTATGCGGTGTCTGGACGCTTTCCATGGAATTCGCCATGCTAGCGGGCGCACGTGACGGTCTCATTGCCGGTACGCGAATGTCATCCGGCGGTCACGTGCAAGCCCTAAATTGTTGTATTCCATGCTAAAAAAAGTCGTCCCGGGGTCCCATTTCCTGAATCGCGAGCTAGGCATCCTGGCGTTCAACCGCCGGGTGCTGGCGCAGGCGGCCGAGGACACGGTGCCGCTGCTCGAGCGGCTGCGCTACCTCACGATCGTGTCGTCGAACCTGGACGAGTTCTTCGAAATCCGTGTGGCGGGCCTGAAGGAGCAGATAAAGCTCGGCATCCCCGAGCCGGGGCCGGATGGCACGAGCCCCGCGGAGGCCTTCGCGCTGGTCGCGAGGGAGGCGCACGCGCTGGTCGCCGACCAGTACCGGCTGCTAAACGAGGTGCTGCTGCCCAGGCTGGTCGAGCAGGGCGTGCGCTTCACGCGCCGCACCGACTGGAGCGCCGCGCAACGCCAGTGGGTCCACGACTATTTCATGCGCGAGGTACTGCCGGTGCTCACGCCGATCGGGCTCGACCCAGCGCACCCCTTCCCGAAGGTGCTCAACAAGAGCCTGAACTTCGCCGTCGAGCTCGAGGGGCGCGACGCGTTCGGCCGCAGCTCGCGCGCGGCGATCGTGCAGGCCCCGCGCGTGCTGCCGCGCGTGATCCGCCTGCCGCGCGAGCTCTCCGAGGTGGAGTACGACTTCGTGTTCCTGTCCTCGGTGCTGCACGCGCACGTCGACGAGCTGTTCTCCGGCATGAAGGTGCAGGGCTGCTACCAGTTCCGCGTGACGCGCAACTCAGACCTGTTCGTCGACGAGGAAGAAATCAAGAACCTGCGCATCGCCCTGCAGGGCGAGCTGCTGCACCGGCACTTCGGCGACGCGGTGCGCCTGGAAGTCGCCGACAACTGCTCACCGGCCATGGTCGAGTTCCTGCTGCAGCAGTTCGGGCTGGACGAGGCGGACCTCTACCGCGTCGAAGGCCCGGTCAACCTGTACCGCCTGCGCGAAGTGCCCGACCAGGTCGAGCGGCCGTCGATGAAGTACGCGCCCTTCCAGTCCGGCTTGCCGGGCGCCCTCGACAAGCACGAGAGCCTGTTCGAGGTGCTCGCGCGCGAGGACATCCTGCTGCACCACCCCTACCAGTCGTTCGTGCCGGTGATCGACTTCATCCGCACCACGGTGACCGACCCGCAGGTGATCGCGATCAAGCAGACCGTCTACCGCACCGGTACCGACTCGGAGCTGATGGAGCTCCTCATCGACGCGGCGCGCCGCGGCAAGGAGGTCACGGTCGTGGTCGAGCTGCTGGCGCGCTTCGACGAGGAGGCGAACCTGAACTGGGCCGCGCGCCTCGAGGAAGTCGGCGCGCACGTCGTGTACGGCGTGGTCGGGCACAAGACGCACGCCAAGATGGCGCTCGTCGTGCGGCGCGAGGACGGGCCCGCCGGCAAGCTGCTCAGGCGGTACGTGCACCTGTCCACCGGCAACTACAACCCGCGCACGGCGCGGCAGTACACCGACTTCAGCCTGCTGACCGCGAACGAGGAGATGTGCAGCGACGTGAACGAGGTGTTCAAGCAGCTCACCGGCCTGGGGCGCGCGAGCAAGATGCGCCACCTGTGGCAGTCGCCGTTCACCCTGCACAAGCGCATCGTCGAGGCGATCCACAACGAGGCGAAGAACGCCGCCGAGGGCAGGCCCGCGCGCATCATCGCCAAGATGAACGCACTGCTCGAGCCGGCGATCATCGAGGAGCTCTACGCCGCCTCGCAGGCGGGCGTCAAGATCGACCTCATCGTGCGCAGCGTGTGCGCGCTCAAGCCAGGCATCCCGGGGCTGTCGGAGAACATCCGCGTGATCTCGATCGTCGGGCGCTTTCTCGAGCACTCGCGCGTGTTCTGCTTCCACGGCGGCGGCGAGGAGGACGTCTACCTCGCGAGCGCCGACTGGATGGACCGCAACTTCTTCCGCCGCATCGAGCTGTGCTTCCCGGTGCTCGACCCGGCGCTCAAGCGCCGCGTGATCCGCGAAGGCCTGCAGCCGTACCTGGACGACAACTGCCAGGCCTGGCTCATGAACGCCGAGGGCGTCTACGAGCAGCTCAAGCCGCGCCGCGGCAGGCGCCGCTCGGCGCAGGAGGAGCTGCTCTACACGCTCGCCACGCCGAGCTAGCGCGTGGAGAGCCCGTACAAAGGCAAGACCGGCCTGCGCCGGCTGATCAACGCGACGCGCTACTCGCTCGCCGGCATCGCCGAGGCCGCGCGCCATGAGGACGCCTTCCGCCAGGAGCTGCTGCTCGCCGCGGTGCTCGTGCCGCTCGGCCTGTGGCTCGGCCACAGCGGGATCGAGCGGGCGCTGCTGTGCGGCTCGGTGCTGCTCGTGCTGGTCGTCGAGCTGCTCAACTCCGCGGTCGAAGCCACGGTCGACCGCATCTCGTTGGAAGACCACCAGCTCGCCAAGCGCGCGAAGGACCTCGGCAGCGCCGCAGTCATGCTGGCGCTCGTCGCGACCGGGCTGGTCTGGATCCTGGTGCTGCTCGGCTGAGAGATCACACCTAGCCGCGCGCCGCCCGGATCACGCCGGCGACGACCTTAACCGCCGCGAACGCACGCCGCAGCTGCGCAAGGTCCGCCACGTCGAAGGTGAAGCGCATGAAGGCGAGCTCCTCGCGGCTCTGGGTGCGCACCGCGGTGACGTTGATGTGCTCGCGGGCGAGCGCGTCGCCGATGTCGCGCAGCAGCCCCGGCCGGTCGCTCGCGGTCACCACCATGTCGACCGGATAGCCGGCACCCACCTTGCCGCCCCACTGCGCGTCGATCAGGCGCTCCGGATACTGCTCAGCGAGGCGCTTCAGGCCGGCGCAGTCCTCGCGGTGGATCGACACGCCTTTGCCGCGCGTCACGAAGCCGCGGATCGGGTCGGGCGGCACCGGCTTGCAGCACTTGGCGAGCTGCGTGAGCAGCCGGTCGATGCCGACCACCAGGATGCCCTTGTCGCCGTTCGCAGTGCGCGCACGCCGCGGCGCGCGCGCCTTCGCGGGCGCCTTCGCCGGCGCCTGCGGGGCGCGTGCCGCCGCCCCCTGCAGCGCGCGCAGCGCCGCCTGCAGCTGGCGCAGGTTCACCTCGTCGCGCGCCACCGCGGCGTAAAGGTCGTCCTGGCGGCCGAAGCCGAGCCGCGCGGCGAGCGCGTCCAGGTTCGCCTGCGCCGTTCCCTCGCGCTTGAGCTCTTTCTCCACCGCGGCGCGCCCGGTCGCCACGGTCTCGGCGAGCGCCTGGCTGTTGAACCATTGCCTGATCTTCTGGCGCGCGCGCGGGCTCTTGACGAAGCCGCGCTCGGCGCTCAGCCAGTCGCGCGAGGGGCCGCCGCTCTTGGCGACCGCCAGCTCGACGCGCTGACCGCTGCGCAGCGGCGTCTCCAGCGGCACCAGGTGGCCGTCGACCTTGGCGCCGCGGCAACGGTGGCCGAGGTCGGTGTGCAGCGCGTAGGCGAAATCGATCGGCGTCGAGCCGGCCGGCAGATCGACTACCTTGCCCTGCGGCGTCACAACGTAGACGGTGTCGTCCAGCGCGGCCTGGCGCGTCCTTTCCGCCCAGCTCGCGCTGTCGGCCACCTCGTCGCGCCAGGCGAGCAGCTCGCGCAGCCAGGCGATCTTCTCGTCGAACTTGCCCTCGGCGCGCGTGCCCGCGCCTTTCTCCTTGTAGCGCCAGTGCGCGGCGACGCCGAGCTCTGCGTGCCGGTGCATCGCCTCGGTGCGGATCTGCACTTCCAGCGTCTTGCCCTCCGGCCCGATCACCGCGGTGTGCAGCGACTGGTACATGTTGCCCTTGGGCCGCGAGATGTAGTCGTCGAACTCCTT
>DASPRX010000013.1:0-6257 GCA_035624235.1 Burkholderiales bacterium
AAGGCGTAGGCGGCGAGCGTGCAGAGCACGAGCTGGGCGACGAGGATGGCCGTCACCAGCACGACCGTGTTGACGAAATAGCGCGCGAACGGCGCCGCGTTCCAGGCGCGGCGGAAATTCTCCAGCGTGAGCGGCGCGAGCGGTGAGAAGCGTGTCGAGAACTCGGGGGCGTGAAAGGCTGCCCAGGCTGCGTAGGCAAGTGGCAGGAACCACAGCAGCGCGAGCATCCAGGCCCCGGCCGTCTCGAGAACCCGCGCGGCGGGCGCGCCGTGCAGCGGTGCGGACTGCGGGCTCATTGGTAGTGGGTACGTTTCTCGAGAAAAGCAAACTGCGCCAGCGCCGCAACGGCGAGGATCACGAGCAGCACCATCGTAAGGGCCGAGGCGTAGCCGGAGTCCCAGAACTTGAAGGCGACATCGTAGATGTAGTAGAGGAGCAGCGCGCTCGCGTTGTCCGGCCCCCCCTTCGTCATGACGATGATGTGGTCGACCAGCCGGAAGGAGTTGATGACCGCGTTCACCAGCACGAAGAGCGTCGTCGGCATCAGCAGCGGAAACACCACCCGGCGGAAGTAGTACCAGCGAGCGGCGCCCTCGATCGCGGCGGCCTCCGCGAGCGCAGGCGGAATCGACTGCAGGGCGGCGAGATAGAAGATCATGAAGAAGCCCGCCTCCTTCCAGACCGCGACGACCATCAGGCAGCCGAGTGCGGTGCCCGGGCTGCCGAGCCAGTTGTGGGACGGCAACCCGAGCAGGGTGACCGTGATTTGCTCGAGCAGCCCGTAGCCTGGCGTGTAGAAGAACAGCCAGATGTTGGCCACGGCGATCATCGGCAGCACCGTCGGCGTGAAGTACGCCAGGCGCAGGAACGCCCGCCCGCGCAAGCTGCCATTCACCCACACCGCCATCAGCAACGCGATGCCGATCGAGAGCGGAATCGTGCCGAGCGCGTACCACAGGTTGTTGCGCAGCACCTGCCAGAACACCGGGTCCTGGACCATCGACTGGTAGTTCTCCAGCCCGACCCAGACCGAGGCGCGGCCGGCGCGCGGCGTAGAGTAGAAGCTGCGCCACAGCGTGGCGATGGCCGGGTAGTGCGTGAAGGCGGCGAGCAGCGCCGCGGCCGGCAGCAGGAGCAGCCAGCCGTGGATGTGCACGCTGAAGCGCTTCATCGCGCGACGCGCCGGGGGCGCTCGCCCCGGCCGGTCAGTGCCGGTAGGGCCGCAGTAGCCGGTCGGCCTCGGCCTGCGCGTCCTTCATCGCCTGCGCCGGCGACTTCGCGCCGGTGAGTGCCGCTTGCAGTCCGTCGTTCAGCGCCTTCGTGACGCGCTGGTTGTCGTGGGTGGACAACTCGGCCACCGCGTACTTCAACTGGTCCCGCGCCACTGCCGCGGCCGGAAAGCCCTCGACGTAGTTCTTCATCGCCGGCGTCTGCCAGGCATCCGGTCTCACCGCAACGTAGCCGGTTTCAATGCCCCACTGCGCCGCGCGTTCCGGGGAGGTGATCCACTTCACGAATTTGAGAGCCGCGGCCTGCTGCTGCGGCGTCGACTTCTTGAAGAGATAGAAGTTTCCGCCTCCGGTCGGCGAGCCGCGACGCTTGCCGGCCGGCAACATCGCCACGCCGAAGTCGAACTTGGCGTTCGCGCGCACGTTGGTGAGATTGCCGGTGGTGGTCCACATCATCGCGGTCTTGCGCTCGAAGAAGTCCTTCGGCGTCGTGCCCCAATCGATGATTCCGGGCGGCATCACCTTGTCCTTGCGCGCGAGCTCGACCCAGTACCGCAGCGCCGCGATCACGGCGGGCTTGTCGAAGTAGGTGTGCGTGCCCTCGGGGTTCATGAGCAGGGCGTCGTTCTGCGTCGTGAACCCCTGGAACAGCCAGTAGGGGAAGCCGGAGGAAGGCACTTCGATGCCCCACTGCGTCACGTTGCCCGAAGCGTCGCGCCTGGTCAGCTTGCGCGCGTATTCGAGCTGCTCGTTCCAGTCGGCCGGCGCGTGATCGGCATCGAGCCCAGCCTGCTTGAACAGCTCCTTGTTCCAGTAAAGGACGATCGTCGAGCGCTGGAACGGAACGCCCCAGATCTTGCCGCCGGTCTCGCTGTTGAGCATGAAGGCGGGGTAAAAGCTCTTCAGCCACGCCTTGTCCTCGGGACTGGTGGCGATCGAGGTCCAGTCGCTGATCGCGTCCTCGTCGATCAGCGTGAACATGTCGGTCGAGAGCAGCACGGACAGCACGGGGGGTTCGCCCGACTTCGCCGCCGTAAGCGCCTTGACGATCGACTCCTGGTAGGTCCCGGAGTAGATCGGCTTGACCTCTATGCCCGGGTTTTCCTTCTCGAAGTCGGCCGCCAGCCCGTCCACGATCTTGGTGATGGGTCCGCCCACCGCGACCGGGTAGTAGAACGTCAGTTGCACGCGCTGCCCGAGCACCGGGCCGGCGGCGAGCGCGGCGAGTGCGACGGCGGCGATTCTGAAAAAGCGTTTCAGCATGATGTCCTCCCCATGGATGATCAGGCGACGAATTTCACTGCGGTGGCGGGGCGCTCGATGCGCTTGCCGGTCCGCGCGTCGAACAGGTGCTGCGCCGCTGCGTTCCAGGACAGCTTGACCGGCGCGCCCGGCTGCGCGTGCAGCCCGCCCGCCAGGCGCGCATTGACGAGCTGCTCGCCCATGCGACAGGTCACGATCGTGTCGGCGCCCAGGTACTCGGTCGCCGCGACTGTCGCTGCGAGCCCCTCGGCGCCGAGCCGCACGTCTTCCGGGCGCACTCCGACCAGCAGCCCCTCGCCGGTGAGCGCCGGAAGGGAGACGACGTTCATCGGCGGCGTGCCGATGAAGCGCGCGGTGAACACGCTCGCCGGGCGATCGTAGAGGTCCTCGGGCCGCCCGTCCTGCTCGATGCGACCGTCGCGCAGCAGCACCACCTGGTCGGCCATGCTCATCGCTTCTGTCTGATCGTGGGTGACGTACAGCATGGTGATGCCGAGCTTCTGCTGCAGGACGCGGATCTCGCGGCGCATGTCGTGGCGCAGCTGGGCGTCGAGGTTGGACAGGGGCTCGTCCATCAGGCACAGCGGCGTCTCGGCAATGATCGCGCGGCCGAGGGCGACGCGCTGCTGCTGCCCTCCGGAGAGCTGCGCCGGCTTGCGCGCGAGAAGCTTCTCCAGCCCGAGGAGCGCGGCTACGCGCGCGAGGCGCGCATCGCGCTCGGAGGCGGGAACGCGCTTGACCCTCAGGCCGAAGACGATGTTCTCGGCCACCGTGAGGTGCGGGAACAGGGCGTAGGACTGGAACACCATGGCGATGCGGCGCTTGGCCGGAGGCTGTTCGGTGACGTCGGCATCGCCGATCAGAACGCGTCCGCTCGTCACCGGCTCGAGGCCGGCAATCAGCCGCAGCGTGGTCGACTTGCCGCACCCCGACGGGCCGAGCAGCACGACGAACCGCCCGGCGGCGGCGTCGAAGGAAACGTCGTCGACCGCGTGCGTGGCGCCCCAGGTCTTGACGACGTTGCGCAGGCTGACCGCAGACAAAGATTCCTCCGGGGTGGCGGCGCAAGCTGCCGCGGATTGTGCTATCGGGATGTTGCGGCGACGTTAATCGAAAAGCACGAGCCGGACAAGGCATCGCGCGCGGCGCGCGCTAGCGCGCTGCGCCCATCAGGTGGTTCGGCAGCCAGGTGGCAATTTCCGGGAACGCGCACAGGATCACGATGGCGAGGAACATGCACAGCACGTACGGAATCGTGCCCCACATGACCTTGGTGACCGGCACGTCCGGCGCGATCGAGTTGACGATGTAGATGTTCAGGCCGACCGGCGGGTGGATCAGGCCGACCTCCATGTTGATGGTGAGGATGACGCCGAACCACACGGGGTCGAAGCCGGCGGCGCGGATGATCGGGTAGAGGATCGGGCTGGTCATCAGGATGATCGCCGCCGGTGGGATGAAGAAGCCGCACACCAGCAGGAACAGGTTGATGATCGCCATCAGCACCCAGCGGTTGACGTGCATGTCGGCGACCGCCTGCGCGAGCGTCTGGGTGAGGTAGAGCGAGGTGAGCACGTAGCCGAACAGCACCGCCGCGGCGATGATGGTGAGGATCATCACCGACTCGCGCATGGTGTCGCGCAGGATCGCCCACCAGTCCTTGGCCCGCCACATGCGGTAGATCACCACCGCGAGCGTCACGCACAGCGCCGCGCCGACGCCGGCCGCTTCGGAGGGCGTCGCCACGCCGCCGTACAGCACGTAGATCACCCCGACGATGATGGCGAGGAAGGGCGCGATCTTCGGGATCGAATGGAACTTCTCGCGCCAGCTGTAGCGGAAGTCCGCGGCGTGCGAGCGGAAGCCGCGCTTCCAGATGATGAACAGCGTCCACAGCATGAACAGGCCGGTGAGCAGGACCCCCGGAAGCACGCCGGCGAGGAACAGCCGGCCGATCGAGGTCTCCGTCGCGATGCCGTACAGGATGAAGGTGATCGAGGGTGGAATCAGGATGCCGAGCGTGCCGCCGGCGCAGATCGACCCCGTCGCGATGTCGTCCGGATAGCCCCGCCGGCGCATCTCGGGAATCCCCATCTTGCCGATCGCCGCGCAGCACGCGGGCGAGGAGCCGGTGAGCGCGGCGAAGATCGCGCAGGCGCCGAGGTTCGAGATCACCAGGCCCCCGGGCAGGCGGTACAGCCAGCGGTCGAGCGCCTCGTACAGATCCTTGCCCGCGGGCGAGGAGCCGATCGCCGCGCCCATCATCACGAACATCGGGATCGACACCAGCGTGAACTCGTTCAGCCCCGAATAGAACGTCTCGGCGACGACCTGCAGCGCGTCGAAGCCCTGGAAGATGAGCAGGAACACGATCGACACCGCCCCGAGGCCGAACGCGACCGGCACGCCCGACAGGAGCATCGCGAGCGTGACGACGAGGACGAGCGCGCCCTGCTGGGTCGGGCTCATCCGTGCAGTCTGTCGGCGCCGATGCCGAAGGGCGGCGTGCGCCCGGTCACCAGGCAGATGAGCTCGGCGACGTACTGCAGCACGAGCATCCCGAGGCCCACGGGCATCGCCGCGTACGGAATCCACAGGCGCGCGCGCCATACCGTGTCGGAGCGCCAGTTGTTCGCCCAGGCCTCGTGCCAGTACAGCGTGCCGAGCACGAACAGCACGAGGCAGAAGGCGAGCGCGAGCAGGCCGGTGGCGAGCGCGAGCCAGAAACGCACGCGCGGCCCGACGTGCAGCGGCAGCACGTCGACGTTCACGTGGCCGCGGGTCATGAGCACGTAGGCGCTGCCGACGAAGGTCGCCGCCACCACGCAGTAGGTGACGACGTCGATCTGCCACACGGTGTCGCGCCCGAGCAGGTAGCGCTCGATCACCATGTCGCAGATCACCAGCACGCCGAAGGCGATCAGTCCGGCGGCGACCACGCCGGAGGCGCGCGACAGCGCGCCGACCACCCGGAGGTAGCCGTCTACGACCCCTCCGGGGCGGGTCCCTTGCCTCACGCGCGCCGGCTTACTTGACCGCGAGCGCTTCGTCGATCAGCTTTTGCCCGTCGGAGACGTCCTTGGCGAACCGCGCGTAGGAGCTCTTCTTCGCCACCTCGACCCAGGCCTTGTAGTCCGCGTCGCTCAGGCTCACGACCTTGACGTTGTGGCTCTCGAAGGCCTTGACCGCTTCGGCGTTCACGCTGTCGGCCTTCTGCTCGTAGTACGCCTGGGCGGCCTTGCCAGCCTTGACGATCGCGGCCTGCTGCGCCTTGTTCAGCCTGTTGAAGCTTTTCTTCGACATCAGCACCGGCTCGTACATGAACCACAGCGCATTGTCGCCCGGCGCTGTGAGGCACTTGGTCACTTCGTACAGGCGCATCGAGGCGAAGGTGCCGAGGCTGGTGTCGGTGGCGTTCACGACGCCGGTCTGGAAGGCGTTGTAGATCTCGTTGGACGGCGGGCTGACGATGCTCGCTCCCGCGGCCTGCCACATCGCGGCGAAGGTCGGGCCCGCGGCGCGGAACTTGACGCCCTTCAGGTCGCTCGGCAGGGTGATGCAGCCCTGATTGGAGGCCATGCCGCCGGCGAACCAGGCGTCCGACAGCACCATCACGCCGTGCTTCTCGATCACCGCGCGGATGTCCTTCATGAACTTCGACTGGTTGACGCGCTTGGCGCGCTCCTGGTTGCGGATCAGCCCGGGCATGAGCGTGGCGCTGAACTCGGGCACCTTGCCGCTCGCGTAGTCGAGCGGAAAGAGCGC
>DASPRX010000119.1:0-2998 GCA_035624235.1 Burkholderiales bacterium
GGGGGAAGACGGCGCGGACGGCGGCGCGCGCGTGTACGACGAGTGGGACTTCCGCCGCCAGCACTACCGCAGGCGCTGGTGCGTGCTGCGCGAGCGCGACGTGCAGCCGGGCGACCCGTCGTTCGCGCCGCGCACGCTCGACCGCTACCGCGCGCAGCTGCGCGCGCTCAGACGCTCGTTCGAGGCGCTGCGCGGCGAGGACAAGCGCCTGCGCGGCGAGCCCTACGGCGACGACATCGACCTCGATGCGCTGGTGCGCGCGCGCGCCGAGCTGGCCGCCGGCGGCGAGCTCTCGGAGCGCACCTTCGTGCGCCGCGCGCGGCACGAGCGCGACATGGCGGTGCTGTTCACGGTCGACATGTCCGGCTCGACCAAGGGCTGGGTGAACGACTGCGAGCGCGAGGCGCTGGTGCTGCTGTGCGAGGCGCTCGAGGTGCTCGGCGACCGCTACGCGATCTACGGCTTCTCCGGAATCACGCACAAGCGCTGCGAGGTGTACCGCGTCAAGCGCTTCGACGAGCCCTACGACGCGCGGGTGCGCGAGCGGATCGCCGGCATCCAGCCGCTCGACTACACACGCATGGGCCCTGCGATCCGGCACCTCACCGGCATACTCGCCGGCGTGGAGGCGCGCACGCGCCTGCTGGTGACGCTATCGGACGGCAAGCCGGACGACTTCTCGGACGGCTACCGTGGCGAGTACGGCATCGAGGACACGCGCCAGGCGCTGATCGAGGCCAAGCGCGCCGGCATCCACCCTTTCTGCATCACCATCGACCGCGAGGCGGGCGAGTACCTGCCGCGCATGTACGGCGCGGTGAACTACACCGTGGTATCGGACGTCGCCCGGCTGCCGTTCAAGCTCGCAGACCTCTACAGGCGCCTGACCGCCTGATTTCATGAAGCCGCCGATTCCGGTTCGCGTCGTCGATACGGGCCTGCGCAGCGGACGCGAGAACGTCGCCTTCGACCAGGCGCTGATCGAGGCGCGCAACGCGGGCCGCAGCCCCGACACGGTCCGGTTCCTGCGCTTTCGCCCCGCGGCGCTCGTCGGGCTGCACCAGATGCTCTCGCACGAGGTGCGGCTGGAGTACTGCGCGCGCCACGGCATCGAGGTCGGCCGGCGCATCACGGGCGGCGGCGGGCTGTACCTGGACGAAGGCCAAATCGGGTGGGAACTCGTGCTTGCGCGCGGCGCGCTGGGCCCGGATCTCGCCGCCGCCGCGGCGCGCATCTGCAGCGCGGCTGCCGCCGGCCTGAAGCGCCTGGGCGTCGCCGCCGAGTTCCGCCCCCGCAACGACATCGAGGTCGACGGCCGAAAGCTCTGCGGCACGGGCGGCGTCGCCGACGGCGCGACGCTCCTCTTCCAGGGGACGCTCCTTCTCGATTTCGATCCCGCGCGCATGATCGACGTGCTGCGCATCCCGGTGGAGAAGCTCGCGCGGCGCGACCTGGAGGACGCGCACCAGCGCGTGGTGTGCCTGCGCGAGCTGCTGGGGCGCGTGCCGCCGCTCGAGGAGGTCTATGGCGCGCTGCTGGAGGGCTTTCGCGAGCATCTCGGGCTCGCGCCCGCATGGGGCGAGACAACCGAGTACGAGGAACGCCTCGCGCAGTGCCTCCACGAGGAGCACTACGGCACCGACGAGTTCGTGCATTCGCTCGATGCTCCCGGAATTCCCCTTTCCTCGGCGACCCTGGTGCGCAAAGGCGGCACGCTGCGCGCCGACATCCGGCTCGAGCGCGAGCGGATCCGCGAGGCGCTGATCACGGGCGACTTCTTCCTGAGCCCGGCGCGGGCGGTGCTCGACCTCGAAGCGCGCTTGCGCGGCCTGCCCGCGGCCGAAGCCGGCGACGCGGTGGAGGCGTTCTTTGCCGAGCGCGACTGCCAGCTCCTCGGCCTTTCGGTTCTCGACTTCCGCGAGGTGGTCGAAAGCGCACTCGCGCAGCTCTCGTTCACGGCCGCCGGGCGGCGCCTGCGCGGCCACTGGCGCGGGCCGCGGCCGCAAGCCGCGCCCACGCTCGTCTTCCTGCACGACGCGCTCGGCAGCGTGCGCCTGTGGCGCGACTTTCCCGACCAGCTCGTGAAGGCCACGGGCTGCGGCGCCCTCGTCTACGATCGCTGGGGCTCGGGCGATTCCGAGCCGCTCGCGCCGCCCCACGCGCCCGACTACCTGCTCAAGGAAGCGCTGCAGGCGCTGCCCGAGGCGCTGGAGAACACCGGCGTGCGCGAGGCGATCCTGGTCGGCCAGTCAGACGGTGCCTCGATCGCGCTCGCCTACGCGGGCGCGCATCCGGGGCGCGTGCTCGGCGTGATCGCGCTCGCGCCACACCTGTTCGTCGAGGCGCGTACGCTCGCGAAGATCGACGAGCAGATCCGCGACTTCGATTCGGGCGACCTGAAGGCGCGCTTGCGCAGGCACCACGGCGCGAACACCGAGGCGCTCTTCGCGCGGCTGGTCGAAGTGTGGACGGCGAAGGCGCCGGGCGAGGGGTGGGGGCTCGAGCCGTATGTCGCGCGCCAGCGCTGCCCGGTGCTCGCGATCCAGGGCGAGGACGACGAGTTCTTCTCCGCGGCGCAGCTCGAGGCGCTCGCGCGGCTGATCCCGGGACGGCTGGAGACGCTGCGCATCGCGGGCAGCGCGCACTACCCCTTGCACCAGGCGCGCAGCGAGGTGCTCGCCGCCTCGATCCGCCTGGCGCGCGCGGTCATGCGCCGCGCCGCGCTCAGTCGATGATGGGGTGGACCGGCGCCTTCTCCATCCTCCACGCGCCGCTTCCGAACGCCTACGGCTTCTTCGGCGTCTTGTATTCGACTTCCTTCTGGAACGGTTTCCAGATGGTTTCGTAACCGACAAACCCCTTTTCGGTCGGCGCCTTCTGACGCGTCGTATAGAAGGGCGTGTGGCCGTCAGGAACCTTGGTGGTGGTGGGTTTCTTCTCCTCGCTCATAGGTGTCACCTCCGTCTGCGTAAAGTCAGGAAACAGGTCTCATGAGCGA
>DASPRX010000102.1:0-2692 GCA_035624235.1 Burkholderiales bacterium
GAACATCGCGGCGACGGGCCTGCAGTGGAGCGATTACCGCGAGCGCGAGCCGGTGTGGGTGCAGCGCGTGCAGGCGGAGCTGTACGCGCTGTGGGGCGAAGGCAAGCTCAAGCCCTACGTGAGCGAGCGCTATCGGCTCGACCGTTTCGCCGAAGCGCTCGCGCGCTTCAGCGCGCGCGGCGTGCTCGGCAAGATGGTGCTGCTGCCCTGAACGACAAGCTCGACATCGCGCGTCGCTGGGACGTGACACCGAAGGAGGCGATCGCGCTGCAGCGCGACCTGAGCGCGCGCGTCGAGCGCGCCGACCGTTTCGGCCGCGTGCGCCGCGTGTGCGGCATCGACGTGGGCTTCGAGGAGGACGGCGCGGTCACACGCGCCGCGGTCGCGGTGCTCGCCTTCCCTTCGCTCGAGCCGCTCGAGGACGCGGTCGCGCGCCGGCCGACGAGCTTTCCGTACGTGCCCGGGCTGCTCTCGTTCCGCGAGATCCCCGCGGTGCTCGAGGCGCTCGCGCGGCTGAAGACGCGCCCGGACCTGCTGCTGTGCGACGGCCAGGGCATCGCGCACCCGCGCCGCTGCGGGCTCGCCTCGCACACCGGCCTGGCGACCGGCCTGCCGTCCATCGGCGTGGCGAAGACGCGCCTGATCGGCGAGCACCGCATGCCGGCGCTGCGCCGCGGCGCCTGGGCGCCGCTCGTCCACGGCGGCGAGACGATCGGCGCGGTGCTGCGCACCCGCGCCGGGGTGAAGCCCGTGTACGTGTCGATCGGCCACCGCGTCAGCCTGCCGACCGCGATCGAGTACGTGCTCGCGTGCTGCACGCGCTACCGGCTGCCCGAAACGACGCGCCGGGCGCATCATCTCGCTTCGGCGAAGTGATCCGTCGGGAGGAGCGACATGGAGTTCGACGCGATTCTGATTCCGGGGCGGCGCGAGGAGATGGTCGAGCGCGGCCTGTGGCACGACCGCAGCATCAACGACTACCTGGACGGCTGCGTGGCCGCGCACCCGGAGAAGCCGGCGCTCGCCGCGCTGCGCGTCGAGGACGGCAGCCTGCGGCGCTTCAGCTACGCGGAGCTCGCGCTGATGGCGAACCGCATCGCCGTGGGGCTCGCGCGCCTGGGCATCGGGCGCAACGACGTGGTCGCCTGCCAGCTGCCCAACTGGTGGCAGTTCACCGCGCTCTACCTCGCCTGCTCGCGCATCGGCGCGGTGCTCAACCCGCTGATGACGATCTTCCGCGAGCGCGAGCTCTCGTTCATGCTCGCGCACGGCCGCGCCCGCGCGGTGGTCGTGCCCAAGCGCTTCCGCGGCTTCGACTACGCGCAGATGCTCGCCGGCCTGCGACCGTCGCTGCCCGACCTCGAGCACGTGCTGATCGTCGGCGGCGAGGGGCCGGAGAGCTTCGAGGCGCGCCTGGCCGATCCCGCCTGGGAACGCGCGCCGGACGCGGCGCGCGTCCTCGGCGCCTCGCGCCCCGGTCCGGACGAGGTCACGCAGCTCATCTACACCTCGGGCACCACGGGCGAGCCAAAGGGCGTGATGCACAGCGCGAACACGCTGCTGTCCAACATCCTGCCCTACGCGGCGCGCATGCGGCTCTCGGCCGGCGACGTGGTGCTGATGGCCTCGCCGATGGCGCACCAGACGGGCTTCATGTACGGCCTGCTGATGCCGGTGGTGCTCGGCGCGCGCGCGGTGCTGCAGGACGTGTGGGACCCCGCGCGCGCGGTGGCGCTGATCCGCGACGAGCGCGCGACGTTCACCATGGCCTCGACGCCTTTCCTTACCGATCTCGCGAAGGCGGTCGCCGACAGCCCGGGCGGAGTGCCGAGCCTGCGTACCTTCCTGTGCGCAGGGGCGCCCATTCCCGGGCCCCTGGTCGAGCGCGCGCGAGCGAGCCTCGGCGCGAAGATCGTCTCGGCCTGGGGCATGACCGAGAACGGCGCGGTCACCACCACGCTGCCGGAGGACGGCGACGAGCGTGCGGTCAACACCGACGGCTGCCCGTTGCCGGGGATGGAGGTGCGTACGCTCGACCTGGAAGGAAAGCCCGTGCCGGCGGGCGCGGAGGGGCGGCTCATGGTGCGCGGCTGCTCGAACTTCGGCGGCTACCTGAAGCGGCCGCAATGGAATGCGACCGACGGGCAAGGCTGGTTCGAGACCGGCGACCTGGCGCGCGTCGACGCGCGCGGCTACATCCGCATCTGCGGCCGCTCCAAGGACGTCATTATTCGCGGCGGCGAGAACATCCCGGTGATCGAGGTCGAGGCGCTGCTCTACAAGCACCCCTCGGTCGCCAGCGTCGCGATCGTGGCCTACGCCGACGAGCGCCTCGGCGAGCGCGCGTGCGCCTTCGTCACGCTGCGTCCCGGCACGCAGCTGTCGTTCGCCGACATGAGCGCGTTCCTCACCGCGCAGAAGATCGCGCGCCAGTACATTCCGGAACGGCTCGAAGTGCGCGACGCCCTGCCCGCCACGCCTTCGGGCAAGATCCAGAAGTTCAGGCTGCGCGAGATGCTGCGCAGCTAGGCGCTCACTCGTGGGTGTAGATGATGTCGCTGCGCCGGTTCTGCGCCCAGGCCGCCTCGTCGTGCCCCGTGGCGCGCGGCTTTTCCTCGCCCCAGCTCACCGTCTCGATGCGCGAGTCGGCCACGCCAAGCAGCGCCAGCGCCTTCCTCACCCCGTCGGCGCG
>DASPRX010000260.1:0-2995 GCA_035624235.1 Burkholderiales bacterium
AAGGAGAAGTCCTGGGGCCCGAACTACCTGCGCTTCGGCCTGAGCATGATCGCGGACGTCGGCCACGACACCGGCTTCACGATCGTCGGGCGCTCGGACCGGCGCTGGGTCAACGCGAGCGGCGGCGAATGGATAAACCAGCTGCAGATCGGCGAGATCGCGGGCTTTCTGAGCGAGTTCTACCAGCCCTTAGCGCCCGGCAGCCCCTGGTACGTCGCACCGCGCCTGACCTATTACCGCATTCGGAGCAACGTCTTCCTGGGCGACGCAAATGTCGCGCTGTACCAGACGCGCTCGGCGCAGCTCGGCCTGGACCTCGGGCGAACGATCGGCACGCTCGGCGAAGCGCGCATCGGGCTGGCCGGCGGGCGGCTGGATTCCGCAATGGACATCGGGCCGCCGATCCTGCCGAACGAAAACGTCGACCTCGGCGCCTGGACGGCGCGGCTCGATTTCGACAAGCTCGACAACTACAACTTCCCGAGCGAGGGGCAGCGCGGCCGGGTCGACCTGTTCGCCTCGCGCAGGTCGTTCGGGGCCGACCTGACCTACAACCGCCTGCAGGCCGACTGGACCGGCGCGACGACCTGGAACAACAACACCTTCACGGCGAACGCGCTCGTCGGACGCAGTGTGGGCAATGGCGAGCTGCCGTTCTTCGACGGCTTCACGCTGGGCGGATTCCAGAAGCTCTCGGGGTACGACCGCGATCGCTTCCGCGCGCTGGATGTCGAGTTCGGCTCACTCGGCTACCGGCGCGTGATCAACCCGCCGCTCGGGCTGCAGCTGGGCGGCATCCTCGACCGCATGTACGCGGGAGCCTCAGTCGAGGCGGGCCGGATCCGCCAGAGCGTCGACCCGCTTACGGCGGACGGCACCTACTACTCCGGGTCGCTGTACATCGGCGCCGACACGCTGATCGGCCCGATGTTCCTCGCCTACGGCCAGGGCGAGGGCAGCAACCGGGCGGTGTGGCTCGCGATCGGCCGGCCCTGGCAGCCGCGCTGAGGGCGGCTCGCTACGGCTTCAGGTCCTGCTCGATGCGCGCGGTGACGCGTCCGAGCAGGTAGGCGTGGAACGGGTTCGAGCGCAGCCGCATCCGGTCGGCCGCCGAGAGCACCAGCACGTTGCGCTCGCCGCGCAGCTCGAGGTTGCCGAGCGTGCGCAACGGTCCTCCGTCCAGCCCGCGCGCTTCCAGGCCGTACACGGGATCGTCCGGCGCGAACGGCAGCGCGATGTGAGACAGCGAGTAGATGCCCTGCGGCCAGGCGTAAGGCAGCGCTCGCGTTTCCGGAGCCTGCGCGCCGGGCGCCCAGACGCGTTCGACCACGTCGCTCGACTCCGGACTCGCGTTGGTGATCAGCGTCAGGCGGTAGTCGCTGCGCGCGCCGCGTCGCGTCGCGTCCAGGAGCGGCCGCGCCGAGAAGTCGAGGAACGGTCGCAGGCCATCGAGGCGGTTGACGTCGAACAGCACCAGCTCGTTCGCGCCGCCGCGCAGCGCGCCATACAGCCGGTTCACCACGGCGTCCGAGTTCACCGTGTCGTCGACCACCGACTGAAAGCTCATGACGGGCGGCAGGCGGGCGGAGAGGCCGGAGTGCTCCAGCGTCCTGAGCTCGCCCGCGAGCGCGTCGGTCAGGTGGTAGATCTGTGCGCCCGCATTCTTGGCGAAGGACCCGTACTTGTACGGATCGACCTCCAGGTCGATGTTGGTCCAGCGCGACTTGGGCGCGATGCCTAGTTCGGTCACCAGGCGCTGCAGGTTGGCCAGCATCGCGACCGGCACGACGCCGACCGCGGGCGAAATGAGGAACATGCGCTTCGGCAGGCGCTCCTCGCGGCCGTGCTCGATCGCGTCCGCGGCGTACTTCAGGCCGAGCGCGGCGCCGCAGGAGTAGCCCACGAAGTACAGCGGCAGCGACGGGTGGCGCGCGCGGATGTCGTCGATGGCCATCTCCACCGCGGCCATCCAGTCCTGCCAGCGCACGCGGTCGAGGCCCGCGGGAATCGTGCCGTGCCCGGGCAGGCGCAGGCCGTAGACCGTGACGCCTTCGGCCTGGAGCGCGAGCGCCACCGAGCGCAGAGAATAGGGCGAGTCCGACAGTCCGTGCACCAGCAGCGCGACCGCGCGCGCGGGCTGCGCCTCGAGCACGTAGCTGCGGTTCCAGTCGCGCGCCAGGCGTGCGGCGAGCATGTCGCCCGCCGGGTTGTAGCGGCTGAGCGGCGCGTCCAGCCGCGCATCGTAGTCGCGCTGCTCGAGCGCCTTCACCTCGGCGAACAGCCGGTCTTCGAGCGCCATGTACTCCGCGAAGCTGCGCGGCGCGTTCGGCATGCCGGCGCGGAATTCGTTCGCCAGCTCGGCGGTCTGCCAGGGGCGCAGGTCGCGCAGCCCGCTGGAGTAGAGCACGTCGCCGAGCAGGAGCACGACGAGTCCGCCGAGCGCGAGCGCCGCCGCGTACTTCAGCAGGCGGAAGACCCCGCGCAGCGCGCGCAGCATCTTCACGCGCGCATCCGCCGCTACAGTACCTCGGCGGCGTAGTCCGCGAGGCGCGAGCGCTCGCCGCGCGCGAGCGTGACGTGCCCGGCGTGCGCCCAGCCCTTCATGCGGTCGACCACGTAGGTGAGCCCCGAGCTGCCCTCGGTCAGGTAGGGCGTGTCGATCTGCGCGATGTTGCCGAGGCATACCACCTTGGTGCCGGGCCCCGCGCGCGTGACGAGCGTCTTCATCTGCTTGGGCGTCAGGTTCTGCGCCTCGTCGATGATCAGCCACTTGTTGACGAAGGTACGGCCGCGCATGAAGTTGAGCGACTTCACCTTGATGCGCGAGCGCACCAGGTCGCGCGTCGCGGCGCGCCCCCATTCGCCGCCCGGCTCCTCTGCCGCGTTCAGCACGTCGAGGTTGTCCTCGAGCGCGCCCATCCAGGGCTGCATCTTCTCCTCTTCGGTGCCGGGCAGGAAGCCTATGTCCTCGCCGAGCGGAACCGTCACGCGCGTC
>DASPRX010000127.1:0-15863 GCA_035624235.1 Burkholderiales bacterium
GATGCTTGACCGACATGCCCGTCCTTTCTAGAGCTCGGCGGAGGCGCGGAACAGGCCGCGCGTGCCGAACAGCGGCGCGTCGAAGTCGCGCTGGTTGCGGTCGCGGTAGTACTGCTCGAGCCGCTCGACCTCGCGGCGCGATCCGAAGATGAGCGAGGCCTGCTGGTGCAGCGAAGCGGGCACCGCCTCGAGCAGCGGCCCCGCACCGATGCTCGCGCGCCCGCCGGCGCGCTCGACGAGATACCCGACGGGATTCGCCTCGAACAGCAGGCGGTGGCCCGCTCCGCCGTCCGCCTTGCGCTCGTCGTACGGATGCAGGAACACTCCGCCCTGCGTCAGGATGCGGTGCGTGTCGGCCACCAGCGATGCCGCCCAGCGCATGTAGAAGTCCCGGCCGCGCGGGCCGCCGCGCCCGGCGAGGCACTCGTCGACGTAGCGCTTGACCGCCGGCGGCCAGTGGCGCGCGTTGGCGGTGTCGACGGCGAACTCTGAGCTCTCTTCCGGGATGCGCATCTCGGGATGGGTGAGCATGAATTCGCCGATCTCGCGGTCGAGCGTGAAGCCGTTCACTCCGCTCTCCAGCGCGAGCACCAGCATGGTCGTCGGACCGTAGATCGCATAGCCGGCGCAGACTTGCGCGGCGCCCGGCTGCAGGAAGTCGCGCTCGCCCGGCTCGGCGCCGGCCTCAGGCGCGCGCAGCACCGAAAACAGGCTGCCCGCGACCGCGTTCACGGCGAGGCTCGGCGCACTGCACAGGGGGTCGAACGCGAGCAGGTAGCGCCCGCGCGGATAGACGCTCGGGATGGGGTGCACGCCCAGCTCGGCTTCGGAAGCCATCGCCGCCAGGTGCCCGCCCCATTCGTTGGTGCGCACGAAGGTGGCGCTCGCCACCGCGCGCAGCTCGCCCGCGGGCACATCGGCGAGCGCGCCCTTGCCGACCATGTAGGCGATGCGCTTGCAGGCCAGCCGGATGTCGTTCAGCAGCGCGGTGAAGCCGCCACTCGCGCCCGGGGACTTGCGCTGCTCGCCGATGATGAACTCGGTGATCGTCTTGTCTTGCCGCATGCGGTCCCCCTAGGCGGCGCGCGAGGCGCGCGCGGCGTGCAGCGCCGCGACGCGCGCCAGCGCGAGCAGCGGCTCGTCCAGGCTGTGCTGCACCAGGTCGGCCGCCGAGAAATTCTGCGTCGCGGTCCAGCGCGACGGCGTCGCGACGGTGAACAGCCCCGCGGCCCGCGCGGCACGCACGCCGTTCTCCGAGTCCTCGATCGCCGCGCACTCGCTCGCCGGCAGCCGCAGGGTGCCGAGGATGCGCAGGTACAGGTCCGGCGCGGGTTTCTTGTGCGGCACGTCGTCGGCGCTCGCCACGGCGCTGAACCAGCCGAGCGCCTTGGAGCCCAGCACCGCCGACACCAGCGCTTCCACGTTCGCCGTGGTGCTGGTGGCCGCGAGCGCGAGGCGCAGCCCCGCCGCGCGCGCCTCGTCGATCAGGCGCCGCACGCCCGGGCGCAGCGGCGCACGTCCGCCCGAGATCAGCTCGTGATAGAGGCGCGTCTTTTCGCGGTGGATGGCGGGCACCAGCCCGGCGAGGCGCTTTCTTTCGGCCTGCGGCACGTCCAGATGCGCGACGTAGTGCGCGATGCGCTCCGGGCCGCCCGAGACCTTGAGCAGCTCCATGTATTCGCCCGCGCTCCAGTTCCACCACAGGTCCATCGCCAGGAACGCGGCGTTGAAAGCCTGGCGGTGCACCTCTTCGGTATCCGCGATGGTGCCGTCTACGTCGAAGATCAGCGCCTGCAGCGTCATGACTCCTCCCCCTTGCCCTCGAACACGCGGCTCGCGCGGATGTCCGCGGCAGTAATGGTCATCAGCGCGTCGCGCGTCAGGCGCGCGCCGCGCTGCTCGAACAGGCGCTTCGCCTGGCGCAAGCGCGCGCGGTCGAGCGCATTGCGGATCGAGCGCGCATTGGCGAAGTGCGGTTGCTTCTTCCTGAGCGCGATGTACTCGCGCAGCGCGCCTTCCGCGCCGGCGTCGAGGCGGTACTTCGTCTTCTCGAGCATGATGCCTGCGATCGCGAACAGCTCGCTCTCGTCGTAATCCGGAAAGTCGACGTGGTGCGCGATGCGCGAGGCCATGCCCGGGTTGGAGGAGAAGAACCTCTCCATGCGGTCCTTATAGCCGGCGAGGATCACCACCAGGTCCTCGCGCTGATTCTCCATCACCTGCAGCAGGATCTCGATCGCTTCCTGGCCGTAGTCGCGCTCGTTCTCCGGGCGGTACAGGTAGTATGCCTCGTCGATGAACAGCACTCCGCCCATCGCGCGCTTGAGCACTTCCTTGGTCTTCGGCGCGGTGTGACCGATGTACTGGCCGACGAGATCGTCGCGCGTCACCGCCACCAGGTGGCCCTTCCGCGAGTAGCCGAGCGCATGCAGGATCTCGGCCATGCGCATGGCGACCGTGGTCTTGCCGGTGCCGGGATTGCCGGTGAAGCTCATGTGCAGCGAAGGCGCGCCCGCCTCCAGCCCGACCGAGCGGCGCAGCTTCTCAACCAGCAAGAGCGCGGCGATCTCGCGCACGCGCGTCTTCACCGGCACGAGCCCGACGAGCTCGCGCTCGAGCGCCTCGAGCACCGCCGCGACGTTCGAGTCGCGGTACAGCGTCTCCAGGTCGAGCGACAGGCTCTCCGGCGCGGACATCAGTAGCGCTCTCCCTCCGGGCGCTCGGCCGCGTAGGCGCGTAGCCGGTAGCGCTGCATGCGCCCGGCGCTCTCCTCGCGCTCCAGGCCGAAGCCGGGCTCCTGCGGCGGCCGGTTGACGATGAACGACAGCCGCAGCGCCTCCCAGCCGTGCGTCGCGTCGAAGGCGTTAACCTTGACGTAGTGGCGCGGGAAGGTCTTGCGGCATTCGTCGACCTCGGCCATCACGCCGGCGGCGTCCTTGAGGTCGAACATCGGCATGCCGTGCATCTCCCAGTAGGCGTTGCGCGGGTGCGGGTCGTCGGTGTGCTCGACCGACACCGCCCAGCCCTGCTTCAGGCAGTACTCGATCTGCGCGCGGACCTGCGCATCGGTGAGGTCCGGCAGGAAGGAAAAGGTTCCTTGCGTGAGTCTCATGTCGGTTCTCCGGGTCAGGCGGCCGTAGCGGTCGGCACGAAGTCGGGCGTATCGGTCGACGCGTAGTCGAAGGTCACGTCCTTCCAGGTGTCGAGCGCCTGCTTGAGCGGTGCGCAGTGGCGCGCCGCCTGCTCGAGGATGCGCGGGCCTTCGTTCCAGATGTCGCGGCCCTCGTTCCTCGCCAGCACCATCGCCTCGAGCGCGACGCGATTAGCGGTGGCGCCTGCAGCGATGCCCATGGGGTGGCCGATCGTGCCGCCGCCGAACTGCAGCACCACGTCCTCGCCGAGGTAATGCAGCAGCTGGTGCATCTGGCCCGCGTGGATGCCGCCGGAGGCGACGGGCATGACCTTCCTCAGGCCGGCCCAGTCCTGCTCGAAAAAGAGGCCACGCTGCAGGTCGACCGCGTTCTTGTCCTCGCGCAGCACGTTGTAGAAGCCCTGCACCGAATTGGGGTCGCCCTCGAGCTTGCCGACCACCGTGCCTGCGTGGATGTGATCGACGCCCGCGAGCCGCATCCACTTCGAGATGACGCGGAACGAAACGCCGTGCGTCTTCTGGCGCGTGTAGGTCGAGTGGCCGGCGCGGTGCAGGTGCAGGATCATGTCGTTCTTGCGCGACCACTTGGACATCGACTGGATCGCCGTGTAGC
Organism: Burkholderiales bacterium; assembly: GCA_035624235.1. Lineage (GTDB taxonomy): Bacteria > Pseudomonadota > Gammaproteobacteria > Burkholderiales > SG8-39 > DAHVFK01. The sequence continues at coordinate 3,765 of DASPRX010000127.1, forward strand.
CGATCACCAGGTCGATCATCACCACGCAGCTGCCGAGCTCCTTGGCGAACTCGGCGCGCTCGTACATGTCTTCCATGGTGGCGGCGGTGACGTTCAGGTAGTGCCCCTTCACCTCGCCGCTCGCCGCCTGCGCGCGGTTCACCGCCTCCATGCAGAACAGGAACCGGTCGCGCCAGTGCATGAACGACTGCGAGTTGATGTTCTCGTCGTCCTTGGTGAAGTCGAGGCCGCCTTTGAGCGCCTCGTACACCACGCGCCCGTAGTTCTTGCCCGACAGGCCGAGCTTGGGCTTCACGGTCGCGCCGAGCAGCGGCCGCCCGAACTTGTCCAGCCGCTCGCGCTCGACCACGATGCCGGTCGGCGGGCCGTCGAAGGTTTTCACGTAGGCCACCGGCAGGCGCATGTCCTCCAGGCGCAGCGCCTTGAGCGGCTTGAAGCCGAACACGTTGCCGATGATCGACGCGGTCAGGTTCGCGATCGAGCCCGGCTCGAACAGCGCCAGGTCGTAGGCGATGTAGGCGAAATACTGGCCCGGCGATCCGGGGACCGGGTCGACCCGGTAGGCCTTCGCGCGGTAGCGCTCGCAGGCGGTGAGCCGGTCGGTCCACACCACCGTCCAGGTGGCGGTCGAGGACTCGCCCGCGACCGCGGCGGCGGCCTCCTCGGGATCGACGCCTTCCTGCGGCGTGATGCGGAACAGCGCGATCACGTCGGTGTCGCTCGGCACGTAGGCCGCATCCCAGTAGCCCATCTGCGCGTACTTCATCACCCCGGCGCGGTAGCGCTCGCTCGTTGCCGGGGCGGCTCGATCCATCTTGCCCATCGCCACGTCCTCCGTGTATCGGATGGCAGCAACTTAGCGCGGCGTTGTGATAAGCACTACTTAAATGTTCTAATCAAACCAATAAGCGGATCGAAATCCCGTGCGCCACCTTACCCTGAAGCAGCTGCGCATCTTCGAGGCCGCCGCGCGCCAGCTGCACTTCGGGCGCGCGGCGCGCGAAATGAATCTCACTCAGCCAGCCGTCTCGATCCAGCTCAAGCAACTCGAGGCGCACGTCGGCCTGCCGCTGTTCGAGCAGATGGGGCGCCGCATGCACCTGACGCACGCGGGCGAGGAGCTACTGCGCCATGCGCGCATCGTGCTGCAGCACCTGCGCGAGGCCGAGGAGGCGATCGGCGCCCTGAAGGGCGTCGGCGGCGGCGAGCTGCACCTCGCGGTGACCAGCACCGCGAAGTACTTCGCGCCGCAGCTGCTCGCGGAGTTCCGGCGCACGCACCCCGAAGTCAAGGTGCGCCTCACCGTGAGCAACCGCGAGGCCGTCGTGCGCCAGCTCGCCGAGAACAGCTGCGACCTGGCGGTCATGGGACGCGCGCCGGGGGGGCTGGACACCATCGCGGCGTCATTCGCCAAGCATCCGCTCGCGATCATCGCCGCCCCCGAGCACCGGCTCGCGCGGCGCCGCCGCGTGCCGCTCGCGGAGCTGGCCGGAGAGACCTTCCTCATCCGCGAGCCCGGCTCGGGCACGCGCAACGCGATGGAACGTGCGTTCGCGGCGCAGGGCTTCCGGCCCGCCGAGACCATCGAGATGAGCTCGAACGAGACCATCAAGCAGGCGGTGATGGCCGGCATGGGCGTGAGCTTCCTGTCGCTGCACACGGTGGGCCTGGAGCTCGCCGCGCGGCGCCTCGCGGTGTTGCGCGTCGAGGACACGCCGGTGATGCGCGAGTGGTTCGTGATCCATCGCGAAAGGAAGCGCCTGTCGCCGGCCGCGGCGGCCTTCAAGGAGTTCCTCGCACGGCACGGAGCGGCGCTGGTCGAACGCGTGGTCGGCAGCCGCCAGCGCCTGCCGCTAGACTAGGCGGGTGAGCGAGCTACCGTTCAGCAGTCCGCAGGGCTATGTGCACGCGACCGAGGCGGGACAGGCCGCCGAAGGCCACTGGTTCGTGTTCCTGAAGGACCGCCTGCTGGTCGAGGTGGGCCCGCCGAGCGAGCGGCCCACGGGCGACGCGCGCGTGCCGGTGCGGCCGAGCTGGGCGCGCCTGCCCTACGGCGCCGCGCCCGGGCCGCTCGCCCAGCCGCCGCTGCGCACGCTCTATCTCGGCCAGCTCGGCGGCCGGCACCTGTTCGCAGCCGAAGCGCAGGCGGACAGCGCCGCGCCCGCGGGCACGAGCTGGGAGGGTCTGCGCACGCTCTTTTCGGTGCTGGAGGACGCGCACTTCGCGCTCGCCGGCCGCGCGCTGCAGCTGATCGACTGGGACCGCACGCACCAGTTCTGCGGGCGCTGCGGGGCGCGCACCGAGCCGCGCGCCGGCGAGCGCGTCAGGCTGTGCCCGGACTGCGGGCTGTCGGCCTATCCGCGCGTTGCGCCGGCGGTCATGGCGCTCGTGCGGCGCGGCCGCGAGCTGCTGCTCGGGCGCAGCCCGCACTTCCCGCCCGGCATGTTCAGCGCGCTCGCGGGCTTCGTCGAGCCCGGCGAGTCGCTCGAGCAGTGCCTGCGTCGCGAGGTCGCAGAAGAGGTGGGCGTCGAGGTGACGAACATCGCGTACTTCGCGAGCCAGCCGTGGCCGTTTCCGCACTCGCTGATGATCGCGTTCACCTGCGACTGGGTCGCCGGAGAACTGCGTCCGCAGCCCGGCGAAATCGAGGCCGCGCAGTGGTTCGACGTATTCCAATTGCCGAGACTTCCAAGTAAGATCTCGATCGCTCGCCGCCTCATCGACGCGCTCGCCGCGAAGATGCGGGGCGAAACTGAAACGGGCGCCTAGCTTCGCGCAGTCCGGCACGTGACGGCTGGCGGGGCGGCCCAAGAGGGGCTCTGCACGAATTGAGCGCATCGCACGCTTTTCGCATCTACGCCGCAAGGCGTGACGGAAGGGCGCAACTCGGCAACAGCGCTGGGTTGCGCCTTCGCATTTTTTGGGGAGGAAAAACATGAACGGCCTGCATCTCATCGGTGACCTGAGCGGCTGCCGCTGCGATCCGCGGCTCCTGCTCGATTGCGATCGCTTCCGCGAGCGCTGCGTGGAGTTCGTGAAGCAGGCCGGACTCACCATCATGGACGTGAGCTTCCGCCAGTTCGAGGGCTCGGGGTTCACCGGAACGGTGGTGCTCGCCGAGTCGCACCTCGCGGTGCACACCTGGCCGGAGCGCAACGGGCTGACGCTCGACGTGTACGTGTGCAACTACAGCGGGGACAACTCGGCCAAGGCGCGCCGTGTGTTCGAGGCCGTCGTCGACTACTTCCGGCCGAGCGAGACCGCGCGCCACGAGATCGAGCGCGGCGAGCACCTGCTGATGGAGCCGCTGAACGACTCGACCGGCTTCTACATTCGCGCCAGCCGGCAGCTGGGCGAGTGGCGCACGCCGTTCCAGAAGATGGCGATCTACGACACGCCGCAGTATGGAAAGCTGTTCCGCCTGGACGGCTTCAACATGACCTCCGAACGCGAGGAGTTCGTGTACCACGAGAACCTCGTGCACCCCGCGCTCACGGCGCACAACGCGCCGAGGCGGGTGCTCGTCATCGGCGGCGGCGACGGCGGCTCCTCGGAGGAGGCGCTCAAGCACCCGAGCGTCGAGCAGGTGACGATGGTCGAGATCGACGCGGACGTGATCCGCGTCGCCAAGGAGCATTTCGGCGCCGTGCACAACGGCGTGTTCGACAACCCCAAGCTGCGCGTGCTGATCGAGGACGGCATGCAGTTCGTGCGCGAGACGGCGGAGAAATTCGACCTCATCGCGCTCGACCTGAACGACCCGATGGGCCCGGCCAAGGCGCTTTACGAGACCGCCTTCTTCCAGCGGTTGCGCCAGACGCTCGCCCCGGGCGGCGCGATGGTGCTGCACCTCGGCTCGCCGGTCGCGCAGCCGGAGCGCGTCGCGGAGCTCGCTCAGCGCCTGAACGGCGTGTTCCGCAACGTGCGCCCCTACACGATGTACATCCCCCTGTACGGCTCGCAGTGGGCGATGGCGGTGTGCTCCGACAAGCTCGATCCCAAGTCCTTCACCGCCGACGAGATCGACCGCCGCATCGAGCAGCGCAAGCTGCAGGAGCTGCGCTTCTACAACGGCGAGACCCACGAGGGCGTGTTCGCGCTGCCGAACTACCTGCGCGACCTGGTCGCGCCGCCGCGCCTCAAGCAGGCGACACGCGGGCGCCGGCTCGGCGTGGTGCGCGCGGCCGCCAAGTAGGCGGGCGCGCCGCTCAGTCGATCGACGCGAGCGTCTTGCGCAGGATGGCGAACAGCTCGTCGATCTCCGCCTTCTCGATGATGAGCGGCGGCGCGAGCGCGACGATGTCGCCGGTGACGCGCACGTAGGCGCCCTTTTCGAAGGCGCGCAGGTGCGCCTCGAAGCCGCGCGCGCCGGGCGCACCCGGGCGCGGCGCGAGCTCGAAGGCCGCGATCAGGCCGATGTTGCGGATGTCGACGAGGTTCGGCAGGCCCTTGAAGGCGTGCGCCTGCTCTTCCCAGTAGCCGGCGAGCTCGCCTGCGCGGGTGAGCAACCCCTCCTCGGCGTACACGTCCAGCGTCGCGAGCCCCGCGGCGCAGGCGAGCGGGTGCGCGGAGTAGGTGTAGCCATGCGGCATCTCGATCGCGCCCTCGGGACCGGTCATGAACGCCCGGTAGACGTCCTCCTTCATGAACACCGCGCCCATCGGAACGGTGGCGTTCGTGATGCCCTTCGCCGTGGTGATCAGATCCGGCGTGACGCCGAAGTACTGCGAGCCGAACGGCCTGCCCAGGCGCCCCCAGGCGGTGATCACCTCGTCGAAGATGAGCAGGATGCCGTGCCGGTCGCAGATCTCGCGCAGCCGCTCCAGGTACCCGACCGGCGGCACCAGCACGCCCGTCGAGCACGCCACCGGCTCGACGATCACCGCCGCGATCGTGGAAGGATCGTGCAGCTGCGCGAGGCGTTCCAGGTCCTCCGCCAGCTCGGCGCCGTGCTTCGGCTGGCCGCGCGAGAAGGCGTTCCTCGCCGGGTCGTGCGTGTGGCGCAGGTGGTCGACCCCGGCCACCAGCGCGCCGAAGATCTTGCGGTTCCCGGAGATTCCGCCGACCGCGGTACCGCCGAAGTTGACGCCGTGGTAGCCGCGCTCGCGCCCGATCAGGCGCACGCGGTGGCCCTCGCCGCGCACGCGGTGATAGGCGAGCGCGAGCTTCAGGGCGGTGTCCACGGACTCCGAGCCCGAGTTGGTAAAGAACACGCGCGACAGGCCATTCGGCGCGAGCTCCGCCAGCCGGTCGGCGAACTCGAACGCCGCCGGGTGCCCCATCTGGAACGGCGGCGCGAACTCCATGGTCGCGACCTGCTTTTGCACCGCCTCGACGATCTTCCTGCGGCAGTGCCCGGCGTTCACGCACCACAGGCCCGAGGTGCCGTCGATCACCTTGCGCCCTTCGGGCGTGTAGTAGTGGATGCCCTCGGCGCGCGCCAGCAGGCGCGGCGCCTTCTTGAACTGGCGGTTGGCCGAGAACGGCATGAAGAGGGCCGAGCTCTCGAGCGAGTGGCCGACGGCTTCCGGGCGTGCGCGTTCGTTCATGTTTCCACCTCCGTCAAGGGCTCAGGCGGCACGCGCCAGCACTGCGTGCAGCAATACATTACACCCTGCGGCGAGATCCCCGGGCGTCGCGCTCTCGCTCTCGTTGTGGCTGATGCCGCCCTCGCAGGGCACGAAGATCATCGCCGTCGGCGCCACGCGCGCCACGTACACCGCGTCGTGGCCGGCGCCCGACACGATGTCGCGCAGCGTGTAGCCGAGCGTGCGCGCCGACTCGCGCACCGCTCCGACCAGCGCGGGATCGAAATGACAGGGCGGAAAGTACGTGACTTCCTTCAGCTCGATCGCCACGCGGCACTCGGCCTCGATCGCCTCCAGGCTCCGGCGCAGCGCCGCGACCATCGTCCCGAGGTTCTCGTCCTTCTGGTTGCGGAACTCGACCGACATGCGCACCTCGCCTGGCACCACGTTGCGCGAGTTCGGCCTGACCTGCAGGTAGCCGACGGTGCCGCGCGCGTAATCCGGGAATTCGCGCGCGATGCGGTTCACCTCGAGCACCACGCGGCTGGCGGCGAGCAGCGCGTCCTTCCTCAGCTCCATCGGCGTCGGGCCGGCGTGCGCGTCCTGACCCGCGATCACGCAGTCGAACCAGCGCTGGCCGAGCGCGCCCTGCACCACGCCGATCGTCGTCTTCGTATCGTCGAGCACCGGGCCCTGCTCGATGTGCGCCTCGAAGTACGCGCCGAGCCGCTGCGCCGGCGCCGTGCCGGCGTAGCCGATCGACTGCAGGGCTTCCTGCACGCTCGTATTGTCCACGTCCCTCTGCCCGAGGACGTGGGCAAGCGGGAACACTCCGGCGAACACGCCCGAGCCCATCATCACGGGCGTGAAGCGCGAGCCCTCTTCGTTCGTCCAGGAGATCACCTCGAGCGGCGCGCTCGTCCGCACGCCGGCGTCGTTCAGCGTGCGCAGCACTTCCAGCCCGGCCATCACCCCGTAGGCGCCGTCGAACTTGCCGCCCGAGGGCTGGCTGTCGAGATGGCTGCCCATCGCCACCGGCGCGGCCGAGGGATCGGCACCGGCGCGGCGCGCGAACATGTTGCCGATCGCGTCGACGCGCACCTCCAGGCCTGCTTCGCGCGCCCAGCGCGCGAACAGGTCGCGCGCCCGACGGTCGACCTCGGTGAGGGTCAGGCGGCGCACGCCGCCCTTGGCAGTCGCGCCGATACGCGCAAGCTCCATCAACGACTGCCACAAGCGCTCGCCGTTGACGCGCAGCGCGCGCATGTCAGCCGGACTACGCCACCACTTTCTGGCGCTGCTCGCCAAGGCCCTGGATGCCGAGCGTCATCACGTCGCCCGGCTTGAGGAACACCGGAGCGGGTTTCACGCCCATGCCGACCCCGGGCGGCGTGCCGGTGGTGATGATGTCGCCCGGCAGCAGCGTCATGTAATGGCTCACGTAGGACACCAGGTGCGCCGCGCCGAAGATCATGGTGCGCGTGTTGCCAGTCTGCATGCGCTTGCCGTTCACGTCGAGCCACATGTCGAGCGTTTGCGGATCGGTGATCTCGTCGGTCGTGACCAGCCAAGGTCCGATCGGGCCGAAGGTGTCGCAGCCCTTGCCCTTGTCCCACTGCGAGGACTGCAGCTGGAAGGCGCGCTCCGAGACGTCGTTCACCACGCAGTAGCCGGCGACGTGCTCGAGCGCCCTGTCCTGCGAGACGTACTGCGCCTTGCTGCCGATCACGATGCCGAGCTCCACTTCCCAGTCGAGCTTGGTCGAGCCCCTGGGCTGGACGACGTCATCGAAGGGCCCGTTGATGCAGGTGGTCGCCTTCATGAAGACGACCGGCTCGGAGGGAATCGGCATGCCCGCCTCCTTCGCGTGGTCGGAGTAGTTCAGTCCGATCGCCACGAACTTGCCGATGCCCACGTAGGGCACGCCGAGGCGCGGGTTGCCGTTCACCGGCGCGAGCGACTCGGGCTTGACCTTGGACAGCATCTTGAGACCGCGCGGCGAAAGCTCGTTCGGGCCGATGTTGGCGACCACCTTGGAGAGGTCCCGCAGGCGCCCCTCGCCGTCGATCACCCCCGGCTTCTCGAAACCGGACTTGCCGTAACGGCACAGCTTCATATCGTCATCCCCCCATCGATTGAATAGGCGTTGCCGGTCGCGAACAGCGACTCGTCGGACGCCAGGAAAACCAGAATGCCGGTGATATCGTCCACCGTGCCGAGCCTCCCCATGGGCTGGCGCGCAATGAAATCCGCCTTCGCCTTGACCGGGTCGGCGAACGCCGCGATGCGATCGTGCAGCGACGGCGTGTCGACCGTGCCGGGGCAAATCGCGTTGCAGCGGATGCCCTGCTTGACGTAGTCCGCGGCGATCGACTTGGTCAGGCCGATGACCGCGGCCTTGGTCGTGCCGTACACGAAGCGGTTGGGCAGCCCCTTGATCGAAGAGGCGATCGACGAGACATTGATGATCGAGCCGCCACCTTTCTTGAGCATTCCCGGCAGGAAGGCGCGCGTCACCAGGTACATGGACTTCACGTTCAGGTTGAAGCTGAAGTCCCAGTCCTTCGGCGCGCAGTCGAGAATCGTGCCGTGGTGCACGAAGCCGGCGCAGTTGAACAGCACGTCGATCTGCCCGACCTCGGCCGCCAGCTTGCCGATCGCCGCGTCGTCGGTCGCATCGAGCACGCGGGTGCGGATGCCGTCCTTGCCGTCGATCTGCGCGAGCGCCTTGGCGTTTACGTCGGTGGCCCAGACTTTCGCGCCCTCGCGCGCGAACGCGAGCGCCGCGCCGCGGCCGATTCCCTGCCCTGCGGCAGTGATGAACGCGGTCTTGCCGGCAAGCCTCCCAGGCACGTGGCGATCCTCCTCTATGGCGGGCAGGAATTATAGCGGTTCGCTGTCGCGCGAAGCGGTACACTTTCGCCTCGGCGCTATCCGGGGAGTGGAATGAACCAGCTCGATTTCGCAGGTCGAACCGCGGTGGTGACCGGAGGCGCGCAAGGCATCGGGCTCGCCATCGCGCGGCGCCTGGTTGCGTCGGGCGCGAAGCTGCGCATCTGGGATCGCGATGCCAAGCTGCTCGCCGCCGCGCTCGCCGCGCTCGGCGCGGGCGCGAGCGGCGAAGCGCTCGACGTCGCCGATGCGGCAGCCGTCGAGCGCGGCGCGAAGAGCGCGCTCCAGGCGCTCGGCAAGATAGACGTGCTGGTCAACAACGCGGGCATCGCCGGCCCGACCTTTCCGGTGGTCGACTACCCGATCGAGGACTGGAGGCGCGTGATCGACATCGACTTGGGAGGCCCCTTCCTTTGCTGCCGCGCGGTGGTGCCGCATATGACGAGGGCGCGCTATGGTCGAATCGTCAACATCGCGTCGATCGCCGGCAAGGAGGGTAATCCGAATGCCGCGGCCTACGCCGCCGCCAAGGGCGGGCTGATCGCGTTCACCAAGGCGCTCGGCAAGGAGCTCGCGCAGACCGGCGTGCTCGTCAACTGCGTGGCTCCCGCCGCCGCGCAGACCGCGATCCTGGACCAGGTGTCGCCGGAGTTCGTCAAGTTCATGCTGTCCAAGATCCCGATGGGGCGCTTCGTGCAGGTCGAGGAGATCGCGGCGCTCGTCGGCTGGCTGGCGTCTGAGGACTGCTCGTTCTCCACTGGCGCCGTATTCGACATTTCCGGCGGCAGGGCGACTTATTAGAACAACGCTGTATTGCAGCGCAGGAACTGCCTGCGCTGCAATACACAACTTTCAGGAAAGGCTTCTCTAGGTACTTACCATGGCGAAGAAGAATCCCAAGCAGCGCAGCGTGCAATGGTTCGGGCGCGAGGACATCTACGGCTTCATCTACCGCAGCTGGGTCAAGAACCGCGGCGTGCCGCAGGACCAGTTCGACGGCCGGCCGGTGATCGGAATCTGCAATACCTGGTCGGAGCTCACGCCCTGCAACACGCACTTCCGCGTGATCGCCGAGCACGTGAAGCACGGCGTGCTCGAGGCGGGCGGCTTTCCGCTCGAGTTCCCGGTGATGTCGCTGGGCGAGACGCTGCTGCGGCCGACCGCGATGCTGTACCGCAACCTCGCCAGCATGGACGTCGAGGAGTCGATTCGCGGCAACCCGCTCGACGGCGTCGTGCTGCTGGTCGGCTGCGACAAGACGACGCCGTCGCTCATCATGGGAGCGGCGAGCGTCGACCTGCCGGCGATCGCGGTCTCCGGCGGGCCTATGCTCTCGGGCAAGTACCGCGGCACCGACATCGGCTCGGGCACCAACGTGTGGTCGATGTCCGAGGACCTGCGCGCCGGCAAGATCACGCTGGAGGAGTTCCACGAGGCCGAGTCGTGCATGCACCGCTCGCATGGACATTGCATGACCATGGGCACGGCCTCGACCATGGCATCGATGGTGGAAGCGCTCGGCGTCGGCATGCCGGGCAACGCGGCGATTCCCGCCGTCGATGCGCGCAGGAACGTGCTCGCGCGCGCCGCCGGACGGCGCATCGTGCAGATGGTGAAGGAAAGCCTCACGCTGTCGAAGATCCTCACCCGGCAGGCCTTCGAGAACGCGATCCGCGTCAATGCGGCGATCGGCGGCTCGACCAACGCCGTGATTCACCTGATCGCGATCGCGCGGCGCATCGGGGTCGACCTGAAGCTGGAGGACTGGGACCGCTGCGGGCGCGGCGTGCACACGCTGGTCAATCTCATGCCCTCGGGCAAGTACCTCATGGAGGACTTGTATTACGCCGGAGGGCTGCCCGCGGTGATCCGCGAGCTGGGCGAAGCGAATCTCCTGCACAAGGACGCGCTGACCGTGAACGGCGAGACGATCTGGTCGAACAACAAGGACGCGCCGTGCTGGAACCGCCAGGTGGTGCACGCGTTCGCCAAGCCCTTCAAGAAGAACACCGGCATCGCGGTGCTGCGCGGCAACCTGTGCCCCGACGGCGCGATCATCAAGCCTTCGGCCGCGACGCCGAAGCTCCTCAAGCACCGCGGCCGCGCGGTGGTGTTCGAGAGCATCGAGGATTTCCACAAACGCATCGACGATCCGAAGCTCGACATCGACGAGACCTGCGTCATGGTGTTGAAGAACTGCGGCCCGAAGGGCTATCCCGGCATGGCCGAGGTCGGCAACATGCCGCTGCCGGCCAAGCTGCTGAAGAAGGGCGTCACCGACATGGTGCGCATCTCGGATGCGCGCATGAGCGGCACCGCCTACGGGACGGTCGTGCTGCACGTCGCCCCCGAGGCCGCCGCGGGCGGGACGCTCGCGCTGGTCGAGAACGGCGACGAGATCGAGCTCGACGTCGCCAAGCGCCGGCTCGAGCTCCTCATTTCTCCGGAAATTCTTTCGCGGCGAAGGAAGCGCTGGAAAGCGCCGGCGGCTCCGCTCGCGCGCGGCTACTGGAAGCTGTACTTCGACCACGTGCTGCAGGCACCCGAGGGCGCCGACCTGGATTTCCTGGTCGGCAAGAGCGGCCCGCTGGTGCCGCGCGACAACCATTAGAACTACACTGCGCTGCGGCGCAGACACTGCCTGCGCCGCAGCGCGTAACTTTTAGAAGGGGCGAATGATGCTGCAAGCCGCCGACCTGACCATCCGCCTGCACCCGAACGACGACGTGGTCATCGCGCGCGTCGAGATCCCCACGGGCACCCTGGTGGCGGGCGAGAAAGTGCGCGCCGCGACACGCATCCCGGCGGGCCACAAGCTCGCGGTGCGCGACATCGCCGCCGGGCAGCCGGTGAAGCGCTACGACCAGATCATCGGCTTCGCCACCTCTGCCATCCAGGCGGGCGAGCACGTGCACGTGCATAACCTTGGAATGGCCGACTTCGCAAGGGATTATTCTTTTTGCTCGGACAGGAAAGACACCGACTTCGTAACGCCACAAGCGACCTTCGAGGGCATCGTGCGCGCCGACGGGCGCGTCGCAACGCGCAACTACATCGGCATCCTGACGAGCGTGAACTGCTCGGCCACCGTGGCGCGCATGATCGCGGATCACTTCCGCAACCGCCTGGACGCCTATCCGAACGTCGACGGCGTGGTCGCACTCACGCACAAGACCGGCTGCGGCATGGCGAGCGAGGGCGAGCCGGTGGAGCTGCTGCGCCGCACGATGGCGGGCTACGCGCGCCACCCGAACTTCTTCGCCGTGCAGGTGGTGGGGCTGGGCTGCGAGGCGAACCAGATCAACAGCCTGCTTTCCGTCCACAAGCTGCAGCGCTCCGACAAGTTCGCCGCGTACACCATCCAGGAGAAGGGCGGCACCATGAAGGCGGTGCGCGAGGGCATCGCGAGGATCGAGGCACTCCTGCCGGAGGCGAACAAGGCACGGCGCCAGCGCGTGCCGGCCTCGCAGCTGGTGCTCGGCCTGCAATGCGGCGGCTCGGACGGCTACTCCGGCATCAGCGCCAATCCGGCGCTTGGCGCGGCAGTCGACCTGCTCGTGCGCCATGGTGGCACCGCCATCCTTTCCGAGACCCCAGAAATATATGGCGCCGAGCACTTGCTGACGAGAAGGGCAATTTCAGAACAGGTCGGCGAAAAGCTTATCGCGCGCATTCGCTG
>DASPRX010000105.1:0-5695 GCA_035624235.1 Burkholderiales bacterium
GACCCGCTCAAGGTGGACCCGGTGGCGCAGGTCAACAACGGCTGCGTGGGCTGCGGGCTGTGCGGCGAGGTGGCCCATGCCGCGATCCTGTGCCCGTCGTTCTACCGCGCCGAGATCGTCCAGAACCCCTCGCCCTGGGACCGCCTGCTCGACCGCTTGCGCCGGGCCTTCATTCGCATTGCGGCAGCGGCCTAGACCGGAGAAAATCCCCGCTTTCCGACCCCAGGAGGACGCCATGGCTTCGGTGGTGAAGGCCGAACCCGCGAGCACCACGGGCGGGGCCCGCGCTGAGTTCTACGGGCGCATGGACAAGGACAACCTGGCTCCGCTGTGGGAGGTGCTGCACAACCTCGTGCCTCCGCGGCCGCAGTCGCCCTGCGTGCCGGCGCTGTGGAAGTACCGCGAGATTCGTCCGTACATCCTCGAATCGGGCAGGGTCATCACCGCCAAGGAGGCGATCCGCCGCGTACTGGTGCTCGAAAACCCGGGCCTGCGCGGACAGTCCTGCATTACCCGTAGCCTGTATTGCGGCCTGCAGCTGATCCTGCCGGGCGAGATCGCGCCGAGCCACCGGCATACCCAGTCCGCGCTGCGCTTCATCGTCGAGGGCACCGGCGCTTATACGGCGGTCGACGGCGAGCGCACCACCATGCATCCGGGCGACTTCATCATCACGCCACCCTGGACCTGGCACGACCACGGCAATCCGGGCGACGAGCCGGTGGTGTGGATGGACGGTCTGGACATCCCGATCGTGCAATTCTTCGATGCAGGCTTCATGGAGACTTTTCCCGAGGAGGCCCAGCCGGTCAGCCGACCGGAGGGCGATTCGTACGCGCGCTTCGGCACGAACATGGTGCCGCTCGAGGGGCTGCCGGTTTCGAAGACCTCGCCGATCTTCAACTATCCGTACGCGCGCAGCCGCGAAACGCTGCACGCGCTGTCGAAGAGCGGCGCCCCGGACGGCTGCCACGGCTGGAAGATGCAGTTCATCAATCCGCTCACCGGCGGCCCGGCGATGCCCACCATGGGCGCCTTCATCCAGCTGCTGCCGGCGCGATTCCGCTCCAGAGCCTACCGCGCGACCGACGCGACCGTGTATTCGGTGGTCGAGGGCACCGGCAAGGTCGACATCGGCGGGCAACACTTCGCTTTCGAGCCGCGCGACACGTTCGTCGTCCCGAGCTGGCAGCGCGTCAGCATCGAGACCGACGGCGAATGCGTGCTGTTTTCCTATTCGGATCGCCCCGCGCAGCTTGCGCTTGGGCTGTGGCGCGAGAAGCGCGCATGAACGACAGGGCTTTCCTCAGCCGCGAGTACAACAACCGCGCGCTGGTTCCGGACCACCCTCAATACTTCGCCCGCTGGGCGGAGCGCTCCGCGCACGCGCGCGCGACCATGACCTGTTATCTCGACCGCGAGTACGGTCTGGCCGCCGGGGAGAAGCTCGACATCTTTCCGGCGCGCAAGGGCGACGGATCGGTGCTGATGTTCATCCACGGCGGCTACTGGCGCTCGCTCGACAAGCAGGACTTTTCCTACCTGGCGCCCACCTGGGTCGACGCCGGCGTATCGCTGGTGGTCGTGAACTACGATCTGTGCCCGAAGGTCACGATCGAAGAAATCGTCTGCCAGATGTTGCGCGCCTCGGCCTGGCTGCATCGCCACGCGGAGGAGTACGGCATGGACGAGGAGCGGCTGTTTGTCTGCGGACATTCGGCCGGCGCGCACCTCGCGGCGATGATGATGGCGGCGCTCTGGCCGGTGTTCGACCCCGCCCTGCCGCGCGATCTGTTCAAGGGCGGGCTGGCGATCAGCGGCATCTACGATCTGCGCCCGCTGGTCGACGTCGACTTCCTGAGCGCGGACCTGCGCCTGGACGAGGCGTCGGCGCTGAAGGTCTCGCCGGCGTTCCTGCCGCCAGCCACGCGTGCTCCGGTGTTCACCTGCGTCGGCGGCCTGGAGAGCTCCGAGTTCAAGCGCCAGAACGCGCTGCTCGCGCAGCGCTGGAGGTCGGCGGTCGCCGCCGACGTACCGATGCCCGGCCGGCATCACTTCTCGGTGGTCGACGAACTCGCAAATCCTGCGAGCGCGCTGTTTGCCGGGGCGAAGCGCATGATGAAGCTGGACCGCTGATGGGAGCGTTGGAAGCCTACCTGCAGCCCGGCGTCTTCATCGACAGCGACCACCCCGCGATCGTCGCCTACGCGCAGCGCAAGCTGCGCGGCGCAGGCGAAGTCGAGCGCGCGGTGTCGCTGTACTACGCGGTGCGCGACGACATCCGCTACAACCCGTTCCTCGACTTCACGGTCGAGTCCGCGTACCGCGCGAGCGACTGCCTCGCCGCGGGCGAAGGCTTCTGCGTGGGCAAGGCCGCGCTGCTCGCGGCCTGCGCGCGCGCCGTCGGCATTGCCGCTCGGGTCGGCTTTGCAGACGTCAGGAACCACCTTTCGACGCCGCGCTTGCTCGAGTACATCGGCAGCGACTTGTTCGTCTACCACGGCTACACGGAGCTGTTCCTCGAAGGAAAGTGGGTCAAGGCAACACCGGCGTTCAACCTGGCCCTGTGCACCAAGTTCCGCGTCAAGCCGCTCGAGTTCGACGGCCGCAAGGACTCGATCTTCCACCCTTACGACGCCGACGAGCGCCGCCACATGGAATACCTGCGCGACCGGGGCAGCTTCGCCGACGTGCCCGCAGCCGAGATCCAACGGGCGTTCCGCGAGTTCTATCCGCGCCTCTACGGCCTGGGTCGCGACGCCGCGCGCGAGACCTTCGGCTGACGCGCCCACGGGCCGCCGGTGCGCGCGCTGCTAGAGGAGAGCTTCCGCGCCGCGGTCGCCGCCGCCGATCCCCTCAGGATCCTCGCCGGACACCTCCCGAGCCCGCCACGCGGGCGCACCCTGGTCGTCGCCGCCGGCAAGGCTGCCGCTTCGATGGCGCTCGCGGTCGAGCGCGCCTGGCCCGCGGGCGCGCCGCTCGAGGGGCTCGCCGTCACGCGCTACCGCCATGCGCTGCCCACCGAGCGCATCCGCGTCGTCGAGGCGGGGCACCCGGTCCCCGACGCGGCGGGCGAGGCTGCCGCGCGCGAGATGCTCGAGCGCGTGCGCGCGCTCGAAAAGGACGACTTGCTGCTCGCCCTCGTGTCGGGCGGCGGCTCGAGCCTGCTATCGCTGCCCGCAGACGGGCTGTCGATGGCGGACCTCAAGGCCGTCACGTCCCAGCTGCTGCGCTGCGGCGCCGCGATCCAGGAGATCAACACGGTGCGCAAGCACCTGTCGGCGATCCAGGGCGGACGGCTCGCCGCGGCGTGCAAGGCGGCGGTGCTGGCGCTGATCGTCTCGGACGTCACCGGCGACGACCCGACGCACGTCGCGTCGGGACCGTGCGCCGCCGATCCCACGACCTACCGCGACGCGCTCGAGGCGCTGCACAAGTACGGCGTCGTCCCGCCGGCGGCGGTGCGCGCGCGGCTCGAGGAAGGCGCGCGCGGCGGCATTGCCGAAACGCCCAAGCCCGGCGACGCGGCGTTCGAGCGCGTCGAGAACCGCGTCATCGCCACCGCGCACGCCTCGCTCGAGGCCGCGGGCGCCGTCTTCGCGGTGCGCGGCATCCGGCCGGTCATCCTCGGCGACACGGTGACGGGCGAGGCGGCGGAGGTCGCCAAGGTGTTGGCCGCGTTCGTGCGCGAACTGCGCAGGTACCGGAGCCCTTTTCCGCCGCCGGTCGCGCTCATCTCGGGCGGCGAGTGCACCGTCACGCTGCGCGCCGAGGGCGGCCGCGGCGGGCGCTGCAGCGAGTTCCTGCTCGCGCTGGCGATCGAGCTCGAAGGCGTGCCGGCGATCCACGCGCTCGCCGCCGATACCGACGGCATCGATGGCTCCGAGGACAACGCTGGCGCGCTACTCGCGCCCGACACGCTCTCGCGCGCGCACGCGGCAGGACTCGACGCACGCAAGCTGCTCGCCGGGAACGACAGCTACGCCTTCTTCGCCGCGCTCGGCGACCTTCTGGTCACGGGGCCGACGCGCACCAACGTGAACGACTATCGCGCGATCGTCGTCGCCTAGATCCCTTCACACTCGCACGGCGGTCCCCACGCGCAGTCCAAGCTTGCGTGCGGCACTCGCGCCATTCGCGGCGATCTCGACCAGCCCGATGCTGTTCTCGTACCAGAACGCCGCGCCGGGGCGTGCGTCGCAGAAGGTCGCCGCCCGCGCGAGACGGCGTCCCGCGACGCTTAGCCGTGCCGTGCGCGCGATGCCTGCCGCGCGCAGCCCGGTCATCGCGTTGCCGTAATGATCGATGTAGATCACCCGCGCCAGGTCGCGCGCATCGAGCAGCACCTTTGGCGCGCGCTGGCGGAGGAGCCAGCCGCGCGGCGCACGTCCGAGCGCGAGCTTCGAGGCGACGGGAGCGAATAGGTCGCGAGCGTGAAACGACGCCGACAGGCGCGCCGGACGCCATGCGATGCGCCAGCAGGCGCGCCGCGCGGCGCGCTGCCAGACGAGCGACATCAGCCCGTTGTCCGGCCCGACGAAGCGGCGGCCGTCCGCCTGCACCACGACCGCCTCCCGCGCTCCGCCGACGCCGGGATCGACCACGGCGATGAACACGCTGCCGCGCGGGTAGTGAGGGGCGAGAGCCGCGAGCAGGTGCGCCGCAGGCTCGATACCGAACGTCGGAACGTCGTGCAACGCGTCGATAAGCGGAATGCGCGGCGCACGCGCGTGCAGCACCGCCTTGGCCTGGCCGACGTAGGGATCGGCGCCGCCGAAATCTGTGAACAGGACGATCACGTCCTGTGCGCGGTCAGGCGGCCTTCTTTTCTTCCTTCTGCTCGGGCGCAGGCTGCTCGGGGCGGTCGAGCAGCGTGACCAGCGCGAGCGGCGCATTGTCGCCCTTGCGGAACCCGGTCTTCAGGATGCGCAGGTAGCCGCCGTTGCGCTTGGCATAGCGCGGGCCGAGATCCTCGAAAAGCTTGCCGACGATCTCGCGGTCGCGCAGCCGGTTGAACGCGAGGCGCCGGTTGGCGAGCGACGGCTTCTTGCCCAGGGTGATCATCGGCTCCACGACGCGCCGCAATTCCTTCGCCTTCGGCAGCGTCGTCGTGATCTGCTCGTGGCGCAGCAGCGAGTTCGTCATGTTGCGAAACATCGCGAGCCGGTGGCTCGTGGTGCGATTCAGCTTGCGTTGTCCGTGGCCGTGACGCATGGCTTGGGTCCTCGTTCTCCGGGTGCGCCTAGACGCGGTGATGATGCTCGAGCCCGGCCGGCGGCCAGTTCTCGAGGCGCATGCCGAGCGTGAGCCCGCGCGAGGCGAGCACTTCCTTGATCTCGTTCAGCGACTTGCGGCCGAGGTTGGGCGTCTTGAGCAGCTCGGTCTCGGTGCGCTGGATCAGGTCGCCGATGTAGTAGATGTTCTCCGCCTTCAGGCAGTTGGCGGAGCGCACCGTGAGCTCCAGGTCGTCGACCGGACGCAGCAGGATCGGATCAACCTGCGGCGACTTGGGCTGCTCGGCGGGCGCCGCGGTGCCCTCCAACTGGGCGAACACCGACAGCTGGTCGACCAGGATGCGGGCGGCGTGCCGGATCGCTTCCTCGGGCTCGATCGCGCCGTTGGTCTCGATGTCCATGATCAGCTTGTCGAGGTCGGTACGCTGCTCGACGCGCGCGGACTCCACCGCGTACGACAC
>DASPRX010000277.1:0-3058 GCA_035624235.1 Burkholderiales bacterium
CGCGACCCACTTCGTCCCTCGAGCGTCCTCGATGTAGCGGTCGATGCGGAAGCTGCGCTCGCGGCTGCGCAGGCGGTATTCGCTGCGCGCGACCGGGTGCGGGCCGAGCAGCCAGCGGCCGCGCTCGTCGGCGAGGGCGTACTTGAGCGCGGAAGTGACCAAGGCTGTCGCATGCTCCAGCCGATCCGGGGCGACGCCGCGCCGGGTGAGCTCGCGAACGAGTTGCGGACGAAGTGATTCGATTCGGTTCTCGTCCCAGCCGCGCAGTGCATCCTCTGCAATGCGTTGCAGCCATCCATGCAGCACGATGCCGGCGAGACGCGCGGGTTCCTTCGCCCAGTCGAACGGAGGCGGTTCCTCCTCTCGTCCCTCCTCCGGCGCTTTCCACGCGACCGCGCCGGGCGGCCCGGGCAGGATGAAATCGGAGGGCAATCGTCGCAATTCCCCCATGGGAAGCGAAGCTTTCGTTTCTTCGATCGGGACCGCGTCGGCGGGCAATCTCAATCGATCCCCCAATGCGTCCCAAGCCAGTCCAAGGAGGCTGCGTCGCGACGGCATCTTGAGCACGCCGTCTGCGTCCACTTTCACGCAGCCGAGCAGGTGCAGCTGCGACTCGGCGCGCGTGGCGGCGACGTACAACAGGCGTCCAGCCTCGATGTCTTCGGCTTCGCGGTCGAGCGTGCGGACGTACTGATAGAGCGGCTCCGCATCGCCGCCGGTTTCGTCGATCGGCGCGAGCAGGAGCCGGCCTCCCGGGAGCGCGCGCCAGGCGAACAGCGGTCTCCTTCCCGAGCGCGGCGCACGGTCGAGGCCGGGCACGACGACGGTGCCGAACTCGAGGCCCTTCGCCTTGTGGATGGTCATGATCTCGACCGCGTCGGGGCCGGCGTCGACGTCGGGCAGCGCATAGAGCTTGCCGAGGCTCTCGGCGAGCAGCTCGAAGTGCTCGAGCTCGCCCGCTTCTTCAAGGCGCTCGAGCTCGTCGAGGAAGGCTTCGGCGTCCTCGAGGTCGGTGGCATCCTCGACGCAGGCCGGGCCGCCGAGCGCAAGCCACACACCTTCGACCGTGTCGCGCAGCGTGCCGCGCAGCCGATTCTCGAGCGCGGGCCCGAGGACGGAGACGATTCTCGAGAGTTGGGGAATATTCCGGATGAGCTCCCAGATTGTTTGCTCGTTCTTCCCCTCGAAAAAACGGCTCAAATCATTCAATTCCAGGCCGCACCACGGCGCGCGCAGGATGGCGAGCCAGGCGACGCGGTCGGCGAGGTGGGTGAGCGCGCGCGTGAGCGCGTAGAGGTCCTGCACCACCTGCCTTTCGCCCAACTGCTCGATCTCGACCGCGCGAAAGCGCAGGCCCGCTTCCTTCAGCGCCGGGACGATGGCGTCGAGGTGGTTGCGGTTCCGAACGAGGATTGCCTTCGTGCCCTTCGCCGCGCGCAGGATCTCGGCTACGCGGCGCGCTTCGTCCTCGCGCGTGGCGCAGAGCTCGAGCGCCGGCTCGCCTGCGGGATGCGCGTCCTTCGACGCCACCGATCGGGCGTAGGGCACTGCGCCCGCGGCCTCGTCTTCGCGCGCGGGCAGCACGCGCGGGAACACCGCGTTCACCCACTCGACGATCGCGCCCTGCGAGCGGAAGTTGGTGGAAAGCGTGAGCGGCTCGAGCTTCACGTTCGGCAGGCCCGCGCGCCGCGCGTGCAGGAACAGGCCCACCTGCGCGTCGCGGAAGCGGTACACCGACTGCATCGGGTCGCCGACCACGAACACGGTGCGCCCGTCGCCCGGCTCCCAGCCCGCGGTGAGGCGCTCGAGCAGCTCCCACTGCGAGTTGGAGGTGTCCTGGAACTCGTCGACCAGCAGGTGCCTGATGCGCACGTCGAGCGAAAGCAAGAGATCGGTCGGCGCCTCCGGGGTGCCGAGCGCGAGGAGCGCGCCGTGCGCGATCTCGGTGAAGTCGACCTCGCCGCGCTCGGCGAAGAGCACGCGCAGCTCGGCGACCGCGGGCTTGAGCAACGCGAGGATCGCCTCGAGCGCCAGCCACTGCGTTTCGGTGTAGCGCTCGGGCGGCGCGGCGAGCAGGGCGGCGAGCGCGGCTTCGAGGCCCGGGATTGCGACGAGCTCCGCCGGCGCGGCCGGGCGCTTGCGCCATTCGCCTTTCCTGGTGAGCAGTTGTTGCGCAAGATCGAAGCTCGCCTGCGAGTGGAGCGCCTTGGCGCGGGAAAGAAGGCGATCTCTTTCGAGAACCAGAGCCGCTTCCAGCTCGGCGCGCGAAGGCGCTTCGCCCGTCTGGCGCAGCCACTGGTCGCGCCGCTCGAGCATCTCGGCGAGCAGCGCCGCGGCCTCCGCGACGTTGTTGTCCAGGTGCGCGAGCAGGCGCGCGACCGGCGGCGTGAGCCTCGCCAGCGCGCGGCCCGCCGCCTCGCGGTAGAGCGCGCTCGCGTCCTCGGCGATCGCGGGCTGCGCGCCGAACTTCGCCAGCACCGGCATCTGCGCGGTGAGCGCGGCGCACAGCGCGTCGATGGTCTGGATCCTCAAACGGGGCGCGAGCTCGGCCGGCAGCTTTTCCAGCACCCGCGCGCGCATCTCGCCCGCTGCCTTGCGCGTGAAGGTGATCGCGACCACCTCCTCGGGCTTCTCGACCGCGGCGAGGAGCTTGAGGAAGCGCTCGACCAGGAGCGAAGTCTTGCCCGAGCCCGCCGGAGCCTGCACGATGTACGAGCGGGCGGTGTCGAGCGCAAGCTCGCGCTCCTTGCGGTCGGCTATGATGTCCACAGGAGGACCCTCCCATGCGGACCCTTCCTGACGACACCATGCCGGCGATCGACGCCCAGCTCGCGGGCGGCGGCGGCTGGCACATCGCGGACGAGCAGCCGCAGATGCTGGCGCTGCTCGTCTTCTACCGCGGGCTGCAATGCCCGATCTGCCGCAAGTGGCTGCGCGACCTGGAGCGCCTGCTGCCCGAGTTCGAGCGCCGCGGCGTGTCGGTGATCGCGCTCTCGACCGACACGCGCGCGCGCGCCGAGCGGGCGAAGCGCGACTGGGGCCTCGCCGGCCTGCGCGT
>DASPRX010000056.1:0-13556 GCA_035624235.1 Burkholderiales bacterium
GGTTTCCTCCGGCAGGTAGCGCATGTTGCCGGGCACGTAGCCGCGGCCGGACTCGATCTTGATCTGCATTTCCAGCTTGCCGCCCGAGGCGAGCGTCGCGATCACGTGGTCGGGATTGACGATCTCGACGTCGTGCGCGGCCTCGATGTCGGCCGCGGTCACGGGCCCCTCGCCCTTCTTCTTCAGGGTGAGGATCGCTTCCTGCCGGTTGTGCAGGCGGAACACCACGCCCTTCAGATTGAGCAGGATGTCCACGATGTCCTCGCGCACCCCGTCCAGCGTGGAGTATTCGTGCACGACGCCCGCGATCTGCACCTCTGTCGGCGCGTAGCCGGTCATCGAGGAAAGCAGCACGCGGCGCAGCGCGTTGCCGAGCGTGTGGCCGTAGCCGCGCTCGAACGGCTCCATCGTCACCTTGGCGTGATAGGGCGACACGTTCTGTACATCGACGATGCGCGGCTTCAGAAATCCGGTTTGCGGCATTTGTGGTCGTCCTTACTTCGAATAGAGCTCGATCACCAGGCTCTCGTTGATTGAGGAAGGCAGTTCGGTACGCGCCGGCAGGGCCTTGAAGGTGCCCTTGAGAGCCTTAGCGTCCACCTCCAGCCACTCGGGGATTCCGCGGCCCTCGGCGGCTTCGGCCGCCGCCTTTACCCTCAGCTGGCTTTTCGCCTTGTCGGTGACCTCGATGACGTCGCCCGGCTTGACCTGGAACGAGGGGATGTTGACCCGCTTGCCGTTCACCAGCACGCCGTTATGGCGCACCAGCTGCCGCGACTCGGTGCGCGAAGCTCCGAATCCCATGCGATAGACCATGCTGTCCAGGCGCGTCTCCAGAAGCTGGAGCAGGCGCTCCCCGGTGACGCCGCGCGAGCGCGACGCTTCGGCGTACGTCTTGCGGAACTGGCGCTCGAGGATTCCGTAGATCCGGCGGATCTTCTGCTTCTCGCGCAGCTGCTTGCCGTAGTCCGACAGCCGCTGTCCGCTGCGCTGGCCGTGCTGGCCTGGCGCATAGCTGCGGCGCTCGATGGCGCACTTGTCGGTGTAGCACTTCTCTCCCTTGAGGAAGAGCTTCTCGCCTTCGCGCCGGCACTGGCGGCACTTGGCATCTAGGTTTCTGGCCATGGTTACCTACTCGTTCGACTCAGACGCGGCGCCGCTTCGGTGGGCGGCAGCCGTTGTGCGGGACTGGCGTCACGTCGGCAATGCTCGTGATCTTGAGTCCGATTGCATTCAGCGCGCGCACCGCCGATTCGCGGCCGGGCCCGGGGCCCTTGATGCGCACTTCCACGTTCTTTACGCCACACTCCTGCGCCGCGCGGCCCGCACGCTCCGCGGCCACCTGCGCCGCAAACGGCGTGGACTTGCGCGAGCCCTTGAATCCCGCATTGCCGGAGGTCGCCCAGGCAAGCGCATTGCCCTGCCGATCGGTGATCGTCACGATCGTATTGTTGAATGACGCGTGCACGTGCGCGATGCCTTCGGCCACGTTCTTCTTGACCTTCTTGCGTACGCGCGCGGTCTGCTGCTGTTGCTGCTGTTGCTGCTGCTGCGTGGGATTCCTGGTCGCCATGTAAGTCCTCTGCGCCCCTTACACCTTGCCGACTTGAACGTTCAGCTTGACCGCGGCCTTGCGTGGGCCCTTGCGCGTGCGCGCGTTGGTGCGCGTGCGCTGTCCGCGCACCGGGAGCCCCTTGCGGTGCCGCACGCCTCTGTAGCAGCCGAGGTCCATCAGGCGCTTTATGCTCATCGACACCTCGCGCCGCAGGTCGCCTTCGACGGTCAAGCGCGTGACGTTCTCGCGCAGGCGATCCAGTTCGGCGTCGGTGAGGTCCTTGATCTTGCGCGTCTTGTCCACTCCCGCCGCAACGCAGATCGCCTCCGCGCGCGCGCGACCGATGCCGTAGATCGCGGTGAGCGCGATGCCGGCGTGCTGGTGGTTGGGAATGTTGATGCCAGCTATGCGTGCCATGGTGCGTCTCGAAACTGGGCCGAAAGGGGAAAACTTGAGATGATAAGCGAATTACTCTGCCGCATCAAGAAGTTAATCATCCCTGACGCTGCTTGTGGCGCGGGTCGCTGCAAATGACCCTCACCACCCGCTTGCGGCGGACGATCTTGCACTTGCGGCAGATCTTCTTCACCGATGCCATAACTTTCATGTCCTGCTCCTTGCCTATTTTGCGCGGAAGACGATGCGACCGCGCGTCAGGTCGTAGGGGGTCAGTTCCACTGTTACCTTGTCTCCCGGAAGAATGCGGATGTAGTGCATGCGCATCTTTCCCGAGATGTGCCCCAGCACCACGTGCCCGTTCTCGAGGCGAACCCTGAACGTCGCGTTGGGCAACGTCTCCATGATCTCCCCCTGCATCTGGATCACGTCCTCCTTGGCCATTTCGCCCTGATCCCTAGCGTACCGGCAGGCCGCCCTTGAAGTTGGCCTTGCGCAGCAGGCTCTCGTACTGGTGGGTCATGACGTAGGCCTGCACCTGCGCCATGAAGTCCATCGTCACCACTACGATGATCAGCAGCGAAGTTCCGCCGAAATAGAACGGCACGTTCCATTTGAGGATCAGGAACTCAGGCAGTAGGCAAACCAGCGTCACATAGGCCGCGCCCGCGAGCGTAAGCCGGGTCAGGATGCGCTCCAGATAGCGCGCGGTCTGATCGCCCGGCCGGATCCCGGGTACGAACGCGCCCGATTTCTTCAGGTTGTCCGCCGTCTCCTTCGGGCTGTACTGCAGGGCCGTGTAGAAAAAGCAGAAGAAGACGATCAACGCGGAATAGAGCAGCACGTAGATCGGCTGCCCGGGCGTGAGGGTCCCGGCGATATCGCGCAGCCAGTTGAAACCCTCGGTCGAGCCAAACCAGCCGAGCACGGTCGCCGGAAACAGGATGAGGGAACTCGCGAAGATCGGCGGGATGACGCCCGACATGTTCAGCTTGAATGGCAGGTGAGAGCTCTGTCCGCCGTAGACGCGGTTGCCCACCTGGCGCTTCGCGTAATTGACCAGGATCTTGCGCTGACCGCGCTCGACGAAGCACACGAAGCCGGTCACCAGGACCACCGCCGCCGCAATCCCGAGGGCGATCAGCGGGTTCATGGCGCCGGTGCGCACGAGCTCGAGCGTTCCGGCAACGGCGTTCGGCAGGCCTGCGGCGATGCCGGCGAAGATGATGATCGAGATGCCGTTGCCCAGTCCGCGCTCGGTGATCTGCTCGCCGAGCCACATGAGGAACATCGTGCCCGTGACGAGAGTAGCCACCGCCGTGAGGCGGAACATGAGCCCCGGGTCGAGCACCAGCCCGGGCTGCGATTCCAGCGCAATGGAGATCCCGGTCGCCTGGAACAGCGCGAGGAATACCGTCGCGTAACGCGTGTACTGGGTGATCTTGCGCCGGCCCGATTCGCCCTCCTTGCGCAGGGCATCGAGCTGCGGCGAGACCGATGTCATCAACTGCATGATGATCGAGGCCGAGATGTACGGCATGATCCCGAGCGCGAAGATCGTGAAGCGCTTCAGCGCACCGCCCGAGAACATGTTGAACATCCCGAGGATGCCGCCCTGTTGGCCCTGGAACAGCTCGGCGAGCACCTTCGGGTCGATCCCCGGCACGGGAATGTGCGCGCCTATACGGAACACGACCAGCGCGCCGAGCAGGAACAGCAGGCGCCGCTTCAGGTCGCCGTAACGGCCCGTCTTGCCGACGTTGGGTAGCCCAGTTGCCAAGCTGATGTCCCCGCTGGCCGCCTTATGCCGCAGGCGCCGCCGGCGCCTCCTCGATCTTGCCGCCCGCTGCCTCGATGGCCGCGCGCGCCCCTTTGGTGGCCCCGATGCCCTTGAGCGTGAGCTTGCGCGCCAACTTGCCCGAAAGGATCACTTTGGCCGCCGTGGCCCGGCGCGGCACGATGCCTTCGGACTTGAGCGCAGCGAGATCGATCTCGCTCGCTTTCATCCGCTCAAGCTCCGACAGGCGCACTTCGGCCGTGGCGTCGCGCGTCGGCGAAGTGAAGCCGCGCTTCGGCAGCCGGCGATGCAACGGCATCTGCCCGCCCTCGAAACCGATCTTGTGAAATCCGCCCGAGCGCGCCTTCTGGCCCTTGTGTCCGCGGCCCGCGGTCTTGCCCAGGCCCGAGCCGATACCGCGCCCGACCCGGCGCCGGTCGCGCTTGGCGCCCGGTGCGGGCCTGAGCCCGTTTAGACGCACGCTTGCATCCCCGCTCATCCGACCACCCTAACCAGGTAATTGACCTTCTCGATCATTCCGCGCACTTCCGGCGTGTCCGCGAGTTCAACCGTGTGATTGATGCGCCTGAGTCCCAGCCCGCGCACCGTCGCGCGGTGGCTCGCCTTGCAGCCCGCCAGGCCTTTCAACAGTTTCACCTTGATCTTGCCGTTCGACATAGCGCGCCTCAGGAAACGATTTCCTCGACCTTCTTGCCGCGCTTGGCAGCGATTTCCGCGGGCGTGTTCATCGCCTGCAGGCCATTCAGCGTCGCGCGCACGACGTTGTACGGGTTCGTCGAGCCAAAGCATTTCGCGAGAACGTTGGTCACGCCCATCACCTCGAACACCGCGCGCATCGGCCCTCCGGCGATGATGCCCGTGCCTTGCGACGCGGGCTGCATAAGCACCTTCGCCGAGCCGTGCTTGCCCGTCACCACGTGCTGGAGCGTGCCATTCTTCAGCTTGACCTTGAATAGCTTGCGGCGCGCTTCCTCCATCGCCTTCTGCACCGCGACCGGTACCTCGCGCGCCTTGCCCTTGCCCATGCCGATGCCGCCGTCGCCGTCGCCCACTACCGTGAGGGCCGCGAAGCCGAGCACGCGCCCGCCCTTCACCACCTTGGTGACGCGATTGACCGACACCATCTTTTCGCGCAGTCCGTCCGTGCGATCGTCCGACGTCTGCATCCTGGGTTGAATTTTCGCCATGAACGTTTCCTAAGCCTCAGAACTTCAGCCCGCCGGCCCGGGCGGCGTCGGCGAGCGCTTTCACGCGCCCGTGGTACCGGTAGCCCGCCCGGTCGAACGCAACCGCATCGACGCCGATCTGCTTGGCCTTCTCGGCTATGCGCTGTCCGACCAATTCGGCCGCCTTGATGTTCCCACCATTCTTCAGTTTCGCGCGCATCTCCTTCTCGGCGCTCGAAGCGGTCGCCAGCACCTTGTCGCCGCCGGCGGATGTAATTTGGGCGTAGATGTGGAAGTTGGTGCGATGCACCGTGAGGCGCACCGCGCTTAGCGCACGGATGCGCAGCCTCGTCTGGCGTGCGCGCCGCTGGCGCGCTGATCTCTTGTCGAACATGGCCTGTCCCGTTACTTCTTCTTCGTCTCTTTCAAGACGACGATCTCGTCGATGTAGCGCACACCCTTGCCCTTGTAGGGTTCCGGCGAGCGGTAAGCGCGCACTTCCGCCGCCACCTGGCCCACCTTCTGTTTGTCGACCCCCGAGATCACGATCTCGGTCTGGGTCGGCGTCGCGACCTTCACGCCTTTGGGCATCTGGTGCACGACCGGGTGCGAGAAGCCGAGCGTCAGGCTCAGCTTGTCGCCCTGTGCCTGCGCGCGGTAGCCGACACCGACCAAGCCCAGCCGCTTCTCGAACCCCTTGCTGACGCCGGCGACCATGTTGGCGACCAGCGCGCGCATGGTTCCGGACATCGCGTCGGCGTGGCGCGAATTGCCGAGCGCCTTGCATACGATCTGGTCGCCGCTCTTTTCGATCGACACGTGCGGATTGAGCGCTTGCGAAATCGTTCCGAGCGGACCCTTTACGGCGATCTGGCCCGCAGCCAGATTCACTTCCACGCCCTTTGGCACCGGAATTGGATATTTTGCGATGCGTGACATCGTCCGTTCTCTCAGGCAACGATGCAAAGAACTTCGCCGCCGACGCCCGTATCGCGCGCCTTGCGGTCCGTCATCACACCCCGCGACGTCGACAGGATCGCGATTCCGAGCCCGTTCATCACGCGCGGAATGTCATTGCGTCCCTTGTATACGCGCAGGCCCGGCTTCGAAATGCGCTCCAGGTGCTCGATCACCGGCCGGCCAGCGTAGTACTTGAGGCCGATCGCAAGCTCTGCCTTGCCCTCTCGCTCGCGCACGGAGAAGTCGTCGACGTAACCCTCGTCCTTCAGCACTTGCGCGATGGAGGCCTTGAGCTTCGATGACGGCATGACGACTTCGCTATGCCCGATCATCTGGGCGTTGCGAATGCGCGTCAACATGTCCGCGATGGGATCGCTCATGCTCATTCTGTGACTCCTTACCAGCTGGCCTTGATCACGCCCGGCACCTCGCCACGCAGCGCGAGTTCGCGCAGCTTGTTGCGCGCCAGCCCGAATTTCCGATACACGCCGCGCGGACGCCCGGTCAGCGCGCAGCGGTTGCGCAGGCGGCTGGGCGAGGCATTACGCGGCAGCTTCTGCAGCCCCGCGCGCGCCGTCTCTTTGTCCTCGTCCGAAGTCGATGCGCTGTGCAACACGTCGAGCAGCGCCTTGCGCTTTGCCTTGAACTTCGCAACCGTCTTGCGACGCTTCTGTTCCCGGTTCTTGAGAGCGAGCTTGGCCATAGTCGAACCTCAGGTCCTGAACGGGAAGCGGAACGCCGCGAGCAAAGCGCGCGCCTCCTCGTCGGACTTCGCAGTGGTGGTGATGTTGATGTCAAGACCCCGCAGTGCATCGACCTTGTCGTAGTCGATCTCGGGAAAAATGATCTGCTCCTTGACGCCGAGGCTGTAGTTGCCGCGTCCGTCGAATGCGCGGCTCGAAATGCCGCGGAAATCCCGGATGCGAGGAATGGCGATGTTGACCAGGCGATCCAGGAATTCGTACATGCGCGCGCCGCGCAGCGTGACCATGCAGCCGACCGGATAGCCCGCCCGCACCTTGAAAGTTGCGATCGACTTGCGCGCCTTGGTGATTACCGGCTTCTGACCGGCGATCTTCGTCATGTCCGCCACAGCGTGATCGAGGATCTTCTTGTCCCCCGTAGCCTCGCCCACGCCCATGTTGACGGTGATCTTCTCTATGCGCGGCACCTGCATGACCGACTTGTAGCCGAACTTCTTGGTGAGCTCGGGCACTACCGTTTCGCGGTAGTAGCCGTGCATGCGCGCAGGCGGCACCGGCGCTGCGCTCTTTTGATTCTGTGCGGTTGTCGCTTTCGCCATATCCGGTTCCTCAGGCGTCGACCTGTTCGCCGTTCGACTTGAATACGCGCACCTTGCGCCCGTTGCCGAGATCCTTGAATCCCACGCGGTCGGCCTTCTTGGTGGCCGGATTGAACAGCGCGACATTGGAAATGTGTATCGGCATGTCCTTGTCGACGATGCCGCCGGTCACGCCCTTCATGGGGTTTGGCCGTTCGTGCTTCTTGACGCGATTGATTCCCTCGACGACGACATGCTCGTCGTCGACCCGGCGCAGCACCGTCCCGCGCTTGCCCTTGTCGCGCCCGGCGATGACGATGACCTCGTCGCCCTTCTTGATCCTAAGCATCGTGTGATCTCCTTGGGCGCGCCGCTACAGCACTTCGGGCGCGAGCGACACGATCTTCATGAACCGCTCGGTGCGCAACTCGCGCGTCACCGGCCCGAAAATGCGCGTGCCGATGGGCTCGAATTTCGCGGTCAGCAGCACCGCGGCGTTGGAGTCGAACCGGATGAGCGATCCGTCCGCGCGGCGCACGCCCTTGGCCGTGCGCACCACCACCGCGTGGTAGATCTCGCCCTTCTTCACGCGTCCGCGCGGCGCAGCGTCCTTGACGCTGACCTTGATCACATCGCCGATGCTTGCATAGCGGCGCTTCGATCCACCGAGCACCTTGATGCACATGACCGAGCGCGCGCCGGTATTGTCGGCGACGTCCAAAATGGACTGCATCTGAATCATTGCTCAATCTCCATCCAACTTCCTCTGCGTCGCCGCCTGTGCGCCGGCGCAGCCAGTATTGGATCCCGTCCGGGTCGACGCCCCGCCGGATTCCGGGTCGGGGCGAAAAAGCGTCGAATTCTAAACCGTTTTCGCCTTCTCCAGCAAGCGCGTCACGGTCCAAGACTTGGTCCTTGAAAGCGGCCGGCACTCGGCGATCTCCACCAGGTCCCCAAGCTTGATATCGCTTGAGTCGACGTGGGCGTGATACTTCTTCGAGCGGGTGAGCGTCTTGCCCACGAACGGATGCTTGACCCTGCGCTCTACCAGCACCGTTACTGTCTTCTGCATCTTGTCGCTCACCACGCGCCCGACGAGGGTGCGCCTGTTCTTGGCGGGAGTGCTTGCGGCGGACTGTTCGGTCATTTGGCTGCCTTCTCGTTCAGCACGGTTCGCACGCGCGCGATGTCGCGGCGCACCTTCTTCACTTGGCTGGTATTGCTCGTCTGTTGCGTGGCCAGCTGCATGCGCAGCCCGAATTGGGCCTTGAGCAGCTCAGCCAGCTCCTTTTGCAGCTCATCGCCGCTCTTTTCGCGTAGTTCCCTTGCTTTCATGGCTCACCCCAGCATGCGGTGTACGAACGCGGTCTTGAACGGCAGCTTGGCCGCCGCGAGCGCGAAAGCCTCGCGCGCCAGTGCCTCGGTGACCCCGTCCATCTCGAACAGAACCTTGCCCGGCTGAATCTCGGCGACGAAGAACTCGGGGTTGCCCTTCCCGTTACCCATGCGCACCTCGGCGGGTTTTTGCGACACCGGTTTGTCCGGAAAAATCCGAATCCAGATCCGCCCGCCGCGCTTGATGTGCCGCGACATGGCGCGCCGCCCGGCCTCGATCTGACGCGCCGTAATCCGACCGCGATTGATCGCCTTCAGGCCGTACTCGCCGAAGGAGACCTTGGCGCCGCGCGTGGCCACACCCTTGTTGCGCCCCTTTTGCTGCTTGCGGTACTTGGTACGTGCTGGCTGAAGCATCGCTTATGCCCTCTTGCCTATTCCTTCGTGTCGTCGCCGCCGGCCGCCTTGGCTTCCGGGGCAACCGGCTTGCGTACGCGCTTGACCGTCGTCTTCGGCTTGGCCGCGGCAGCGGCAGCTTCCTCGCTCTTCGTCGGGCCACGGGCACGCGCCGGCTTCCTGCCGGCCTCGCCCTCGGGCTTGTCTCTTGCCTCGGTCCTGCGCGCGCCCGGTCGCGGCGCGGGCTTCTTGGCCTTGCGCGCGACAGCGGGCTCCTCGGGCGCTGCGGCCGGCGCGGCGCCGGGCAGTGCCGCCTGCGCCTCGCTCTTCGGCATCACCTCGCCCTTATAGACCCAGACCTTGATGCCGATCACGCCGTAGCTCGTTTTCGCCTCGCCGAATCCGTAGTCGATGTCGGCACGCAGCGTGTGCAGCGGTACGCGTCCTTCCCGATACCACTCGGTACGCGCGATCTCGATGCCGTTCAGGCGCCCCGCGCTCATGATCTTGATGCCCTGCGCACCGAGGCGCATTGCATTTTGCATCGCACGCTTCATGGCGCGGCGGAACATGATCCGCTTTTCCAGCTGCTGCGCGATAGAGTCGGCGATCAGCTGCGCGTCGATTTCGGGCTTGCGGATCTCCTCGATGTTCACGTGCACCTGCTGCACGCCCATCAGGCGCCGCAGCTCGCTCTTGAGCGCCTCGATTTCCTCGCCCTTCTTGCCGATGACAACGCCGGGTCGCGCGGAATAGATCG
Organism: Burkholderiales bacterium; assembly: GCA_035624235.1. Classification (GTDB taxonomy): domain Bacteria; phylum Pseudomonadota; class Gammaproteobacteria; order Burkholderiales; family SG8-39; genus DAHVFK01. The sequence goes on from DASPRX010000056.1 coordinate 9,649, forward strand.
TGATGCGCGCGTCCTTGGCGGGACGCTCGATCACGACGCGCCCAACCGAGGCGTGCGCGAGCTTGCGCTTGAGAAACTCGCGTACCTTGATGTCGTCGGCCAGCATGCCCGCGAATGCGCGTCCATTCGCGTACCAGCGCGAGCTCCAGTTCTTGTTTACCGCCAGCCGGAAGCCGATCGGATTGATCTTCTGTCCCATAGTGCCTCTTTTCAGTCTCCGACCGTGATGTAGATGTGACAAGTGTGCTTGAGCACCCTATTGCCGCGCCCTTTCGCGCGGGCCTGGAAGCGCTTCAGGAATGTCCCGCGCTCCACGTAAACGCGCTTCACCTTGAGCTCGTCGATGTCCGCACCGTCATTGTGCTCGGCGTTGGCGATCGCGGATTCCAGCACCTTCTTGACGATCGCCGCTCCCTTGTTCGACGTGAAGGCAAGAATGCTCAGCGCCTTGTCGACGGGCTTGCCGCGAATGAGGTCGGCGACCAGCCGGCCCTTCTGCGCGGACAGGCGCGCACCTCGAAGAATCGCACGTGTCTCCATATCGGCTCCTACTTCTTCGCGGGTGCGGGCGCGGGCGCGGGTGCGGGCGCGGCGGTCGCTGGTGCCGGCGCAGCGCCGGTCGGCGTTCCGCCGACCTTGCGATCCGCGGAATGCCCCTTGAACTGCCGCGTGAGCGCGAACTCGCCGAGTTTGTGCCCGACCATGTTCTCGGTGATGTACACCGGAATGTGCTGCTTTCCGTTGTGCACCGCGATCGTCAGGCCGACGAAATCGGGCACAATCGTCGAGCGGCGCGACCACGTCTTGATCGGACGCTTGTCGTTCGTGCCGCGCACCGCGTCGACTTTCTTCATGAGATGCAGGTCCACGAACGGACCCTTCTTGATTGAACGCGCCATCTTTTGCCTCGCGCTGCGTTATGCCCGGCGCCGGTCGCGGACGATCATGACCTGCGTCCGCTTGTTGCGCCGGGTCTTGTAGCCCTTGGTTTGCACGCCCCACGGCGAGACCGGGGGTTGCGCTGCCGCAGTGCGGCCCTCGCCGCCGCCGTGCGGGTGATCGATCGGGTTCATCGCGACGCCGCGCACGGTCGGCCGGACGCCGCGCCACCGCTTGCGCCCCGCCTTGCCGATCGACTCGAGGTTGTGCTCCTCGTTGCCGACCTCGCCGATCGTGGCGCGGCAGTCGACATGCACCTTGCGGATTTCTCCGGAACGCAGACGCAGCTGGGCATACGTGCCCTCGCGCGCGAGCAACTGCGCGCTCGCGCCGGCCGAGCGCGCGATCTGCGCGCCCTTGCCGGGCAGCATCTCGATGCAATGTACCGTCGTGCCGACCGGAATGTTCCTCAGCGGCAGCGCATTGCCCGCCTTGATCGGCGCCTCTGCGCCAGACACCAGCTGCGTGCCAGGCGTCAGGCCCTTGGGCGCGATGACGTAACGGCGCTCGCCGTCGGCGTAGAGCAGGAGCGCGAGGCTCGCGCTGCGATTCGGGTCGTACTCGAGGCGCTCGACCTTGGCCACGATTCCATCCTTGTCGCGGCGGAAGTCCACCATCCGGTAATGCTGCTTGTGGCCGCCACCCTTGTGCCGCATGGTGATGCGGCCCTGATTGTTGCGGCCGTTGCCCTTCGACTGCCTTTCGAGCAGCGGCGCATAGGGCGCACCCTTGTGCAGCTCCGGGTTGACTACCTTGACGAGCGCGCGTCGGCCGGGAGACGTCGGTTTGACTTTGACCAATGGCATCGTATTACTCCGTCGCGCCGAAATTGATTTCCTGCCCGGGTGCCAGGCAGACGAAGGCCTTCTTCCAGCTGCGCCGGCGGCCGCTGAAGCGGCCGAAGCGCTTCTCCTTGCCCTTCACGTTGGACACGGTCACCGCCTCGACCTTCGTCTTGAACAGCAACTCGATTGCCGCCTTGATCTCGGGCTTGGTCGCGTCGTCGGTCACGCGAAACACGTACTGTCGATTGCGATCGGCAAGCATGGTGCTCTTCTCAGACACCACCGGCGCGAGAACGACCTTCATCAGCCGATTGCTGTCGTACTTCTTCGCGGCCGTCATTTGAGAATCTCCTCGAGCTTCTGCACCGCTTTCCTGGTGAGCAGCACGTTGGGGAAGCGTACCAGCGCCACGGGATCGGCATGCTGCGCCGCGACTACCATCACGTTCGGCAGATTGCGCGACGAAAGGCGCAGGTTCTGATCGACCTCGTCGGTGATCAGCAGCAGGTCATCGAAGCCCATGGACTTGAGCTTCTGCGCCAGAAGCTTGGTCTTCGGCGCATCGACCTTGAAGTCCTCCACTACGCGGATGCGGTCCTCGCGCGCGAGCTGCGACAGGATGGAGGCCATGCCTGCGCGGTACATCTTGCGGTTCACCTTGTGCGAAAAGTTCTCGTCCGGGCTGGCGGCGAAGATCTTTCCGCCGCCGCGCCACAGCGGGCTGGAAGCCATGCCGGCGCGCGCCCGCCCCGTGCCCTTCTGGCGCCAGGGCTTGCGCGTCGACTTGGCGATCTCGCCGCGCTCTTTCTGCTTGCGCGTGCCCAAACGCGCATTCGCCTGGTAGGCGACGACGATCTGGTGCACCAGCGCTTCGTTGTAGTCGCGCCCGAACAGCGTATCGGGTGCATTGAACGTGCCCGCGGCACCTTTTTCGGCGACCATCTTGAGTTCCATGGCGCCCCCTTAGCCCTTGACCGCCGGACGCACGATGACGTCTCGGCCGCTCGAGCCCGGCACCGCACCCCTCACGAGCAGGAGCTGGCGCTGCGGGTCGACGCGCACAACCACGAGGTTCAGCACCGTGCGCCGCACGTCGCCCAGATGTCCTGCCATGCGCTTTCCGGGAAACACGCGTCCGGGGTCCTGGTTCTGCCCCGTAGAGCCGGGCCGATTGTGCGAGACGGAGTTACCGTGCGAGGCGCGGTTCGAGGCAAAGTTGTGCCGCTTGATCACGCCCGCGAAGCCCTTGCCGAGAGTGTCCCCGGATACGTCGACCTTCTGCCCGACCTTGAAGATCTCGACGCCGATCTTGCCGCCCACCTTCAGCTCGGCGACCTCCTCCGGCTTGGCGCGGAATTCCTTGAGAGTGTGTCCGGCCTCTACCGCGGCCTTGGCGAGATGCCCGGCAAGCGGCTTGACGATGCGGCTTGCGCGGCGCTTGCCGAACGCAACCTGAACCGCAGTGTAGCCGTCCTTGTCCGGAGACTTGATCTGCGTGATCCGATTGTCGGATACGTCGAGCACCGTCACCGGCAGCGCGTCGCCGTCGTCGGTGAAGATGCGCGTCATACCGACCTTGCGGCCGACAAGTCCAATAGTCATTTTGTTGACCTCTCTTGAGGCGCCGGCTGCAATTGGCCGGCCTTGCTATCAATCATCTTCCCGGCTTCCCGGGATCCCAGCGCTTCGGCGCAAAAGAGAGCCGAAGCAAAAGCACCCTCTTGCCTGCTACTGCACTTTGATTTCCACGTCCACGCCGGCCGGCAGGTCTAGCTTCATCAGTGCATCGACCGTCTTGTCGGTGGGATCGATGATGTCCATCAGCCTCAGGTGCGTACGGATCTCGAGCTGGTCGCGCGACGTCTTGTTCACGTGCGGCGAGCGCAGCAGGTCGAAACGCTGCCTGCGTGTCGGCAGCGGCACGGGTCCGCGCACGACCGCGCCGGTGCGCTTCGCCGTGTCGACGATTTCCAGTGCCGACTGATCGATCAGCCGGTAGTCGTAGGCCTTGAGGCGGATACGAATGCGTTGGCTCTGCATGTTCCTTACTCGATGACCTTGGCGACGACGCCGGCGCCCACGGTCTTGCCGCCCTCGCGGATGGCAAAGCGCAGGCCCTGCTCCATCGCGATCGGAGCAATCAGCGTCACCGTCATCTTGATGTTGTCCCCCGGCATCACCATC